>JBAXGJ010000067.1:0-6618 GCA_037139475.1 Actinomycetes bacterium | reverse complement strand
CAGCAACGATGGACTGGATGGAGCAGGAGCAGGAGCGCGGCATCACGATCACCTCGGCCGCAACGACCTGCACGTGGGACGAGCACCGGATCAACATCATCGACACGCCTGGCCACGTTGACTTCACGGTCGAAGTCGAGCGCTCACTGCGCGTGCTCGACGGCGCGATCGCCCTTTTTGACTCGGTAGCCGGCGTTGAGCCGCAGTCCGAGACGGTCTGGCGCCAGGCCGACAAGTACACCGTTCCGCGGATCGCCTACATCAACAAGATGGACCGCACCGGCGCAGACTTCTCGCAGGGCGTGCAGACGATGATCGATCGTCTCGGTGCCAACCCGGTACCCATTCAGCTCCCGATTGGCGCTGAAGGCGACTTCGCAGGGGTCATTGACCTCGTTGAGATGAAGGCGATCACCTACGCCGACGAGATGGGCTCAGATCAGCTAACCGGCGATATTCCCGAAGCGATGCTGGCCGAAGCACAGGCCGCCCGTGATCACCTGCTGGAAGAGGCTTCAAACCACGACGACGAGCTGGTCGAGCTGATCCTCGACGAGGCCGACGTTCCCGTTGACGTGCTCAAGCGCGCAGTCCGCGCCGCCACGCTGGGCATCCACTTCACTCCCGTCCTTTGCGGCTCGTCGTTCAAGAACAAGGGCGTCCAGCCGCTGCTCGACGCTGTGATCGATTACCTCCCTTCACCGCTCGACGTTCCTCCAGTAGAGGGCGTCGACCCGAAGAGCGACGAGGTCGTCGTCCGCAACGCCGACGACTCAGAGCCGTTCGCTGCGCTGGCCTTCAAGATCATGGCCGACCCGTTCGTCGGCAAGCTGACCTTCTTCCGCGTTTACTCCGGCACGCTTGAAGCCGGTGGCCGCGTCCTCAACGTAGGTTCAGGCAAGACCGAGCGCGTCGGCCGCATCCTGATGATGCACGCCAATGACCGCGAAGAGCTGGAGAAGGTCTACGCCGGCGACATCGCAGCAGGCGTTGGCATCAAGCAGATCGTCACCGGTGACACGCTCTGCGCGCCTGACAAGCCGGTCAAGCTTGAGACAATCGTTTTCCCCGAGCCGGTAATCAAGGTCGCCGTTGAGCCGAAGACGAAGTCCGACCAAGAGAAGATGTCGGTGGCGCTAGGCCGCCTCGCAGAAGAGGACCCAACTTTCCAAGTTCAGACCAACGAAGAGACCGGCCAGACCGAGATCTCAGGCATGGGCGAGCTTCACCTCGAAGTTCTCGTCGACCGCATGCGCCGCGAGTTCAACGTTGAGGCCAACGTCGGCAAGCCGCAGGTCTCCTACCGCGAGACGGTGCGCGGCACGGCCGAGAAGATCGAGGGCAAGTTCATCCGTCAGACCGGCGGCTCCGGCCAGTACGGCGTCGTCTACATCAACATGGAGCCTGCTCCGGGTGTTGGCTTTGAGTTCGTCAGCGCGATTAAGGGCGGCTCGGTTCCGTCAGAGTTCATCGGCGCTGTCGAAAAAGGCTGCGAAGAGGCGATGGACAACGGCGTCAAGGCCGGTTACCCAATGGTTGACATTCGCGTCACGTTGACCGACGGCAAGTACCACGACACCGACTCTTCAGAGATCGCCTTCAAGGTTGCCGGCTCGATCGCCTTCAAGGAGGCCGCTCGCCGCGCCAAGCCGGTACTGCTGGAGCCAATCTTCAAGGTCGAAGTCGTCACGCCCGAGGAGTTCATGGGCGACGTGATCGGCGACCTCAACCGTCGCCGTGGCCGCGTCGAGGGGATGGAGCCGCGAGGCAACGCGCAGGTCGTTGACGCCTTCGCACCGCTCTCCGAGATGTTCGGTTATGCCACTGACTTGCGCTCTGCAACCCAGGGCCGCGCTACTTATACGATGCAGTTTGAACGGTACGAAGAGGTTCCCCCGAACATCGCCGAGAAGATCGTCGAGAACAGAACGGGCGAGGTAGTCGCTGCGTGAACGCGTGAGCGGCCGTATTTAGCTAGATTTCCCTGGTCGTCCGGAAACGGTCATCAGGGCCTATTCGACAGACAGACAGGAGCAAAGAGCGGTGTCTAAGGAGAAGTTCGAACGCGACAAACCCCACGTGAACGTCGGAACCATTGGTCACATCGACCATGGCAAGACCACGTTGACCGCAGCCATCACCACGGTGTTGGCTGAAAAGTCCGGCGGAGAAGCCAAAAGCTTCACGGAGATCGACAACGCCCCTGAGGAGAAGGAACGCGGCATTACGATCGCAACCTCACACGTTGAATACGAGACCGAGAACCGCCATTACGCCCACGTTGACTGCCCGGGCCACGCTGACTATGTGAAGAACATGATCACCGGTGCCGCGCAGATGGACGGGGCAATCCTCGTTGTGTCGGCTGCCGATGGCCCGATGCCCCAGACTCGTGAGCACATTCTGCTCGCCCGTCAGGTTGGCGTCCCTTACATCGTCGTCTTCCTCAACAAGGCCGACATGGTCGACGACGAGGAGCTACTTGAGCTCGTCGAGGTCGAAGTTCGGGATCTGCTCAATGAGTACGACTTCCCGGGCGACGACGTGCCATTCATCACCGGTTCAGCGCTGAAGGCGCTGGAAGGCGATGAGGCTTACAAGGAGAAGATCATCGAGCTGGCAGCTGCGCTCGACGATTACATCCCACAGCCAGTCCGTGAGCTTGATAAGCCGTTCCTGATGCCGGTTGAGGATGTCTTCTCGATTACTGGCCGCGGAACCGTGGCCACAGGCCGCATCGAGCAGGGCGTCGTCAAGACCGGCGATGAGGTCGAGATCGTGGGCATCACCGACACGACCAAGACCGTCATCACCGGCGTCGAGATGTTCCGTAAGTTGCTCGACGACGGCCAGGCCGGCGACAACGTTGGCTGCCTGCTGCGTGGTACCGACCGCGAGGAGATTCAGCGCGGCCAGGTTCTCTGCAAGCCGGGCTCAATCACTCCGCACACCAAGTTCAAGGCTGAGGTCTACGTGCTGAAGAAGGAAGAGGGTGGTCGTCACACTCCTTTCTTCACCGGCTACCGGCCACAGTTCTACTTCCGTACGACCGATGTAACCGGTTCAGCTCATCTGCCCGAAGGGGTCGAGATGGTCATGCCTGGTGACAACGTCGCTATGGAGATCGAGCTGATTCAGCCGATCGCGATGGACCAGGGCCTGCGCTTCGCTATTCGCGAAGGCGGCCGTACTGTCGGCTCAGGAGTTGTGACCGACATCATCGAGTAACCCGTGAACAGGGCGGTGCTCTGCAACAAGTGCAGGGCCCGCCCAGTCGCGTTTTTCATCAGATACGACCAACGCAGCCTGTAGGGCGAAGCGCGCTCGTTAGAGCCTTCGCCCTTTTTGGACGTCAGTAGCGATAAGTAATCCGCAGCACAAACAGAGGAAATCAGCACCAAACAAAATGGCAGTAGCAACTCAAAATAAGATTCGGATCCGGCTCAAGGCCTACGACCACTCGGCAATCGAGACGGCGGCCAAAGAGATCGTTGAAACGGCCACGCGCACCGGCGCGTCGGTGACCGGACCGGTTCCACTGCCGACCGAAAAGAACGTCTACTGCGTAATCCGCTCGCCGTTCAAAGACAAGGACTCGCGCGAGCACTTCGAGATCCGCACGCACAAGCGGCTGATTGACATTCATCAGCCGACTCCCAAGACCGTTGACTCGCTTCAGCGCCTCGATCAACTGCCAGCCGGCGTTGACATCGAGATCCGGCTCGCAGGTTAGGTATTTCGATGGCCGCGATCCTCGCCAAGAAGCTCGGTATGACCCAACTCTTCATGGATGATGGCCGCGTTGAGCGCGTCACTGTGCTTGAGGCAGGGCCCTGCCCAGTGACGGCGGTTCGCAGCAGCGACGACGATGGCTACGACGCCGTTCAGCTCGCATTCGGTGAGACGAAGGAGAAGCACCTCAGCAAGCCTGAGCTAGGCCACTTGGCGGCCGCCAAGGTCGGCGCCTACAAGCACCTCGTTGAGTTCCGCGATGAGCGCGGCGAGCTGAACGTCGGTGACACGGTCACCGCCGACGCGTTCGAAGCTGGTGACAAGGTCAAGGTTGCCGGCGTTTCGAAGGGCAAGGGCTTCCAGGGAACGATCAAGCGCCATAACTTCAGCCGCGGCCCGTCCTCGCACGGCTCGCACAACGTTCGTGCCCCAGGTTCGATTGGTGCGTCGGCTTGGCCGGCTCGCGTCTTCAAGGGCATCCGTGGCCCGGGCCAGATGGGCAACAAGCGCGCAACTCAGCGCGGCCTGACGATCGTCCGCGTTGACGCGGCCGACAACCTGATTCTTCTGCGCGGCGCTGTTCCTGGCGCCACCGGTGCTTTGGTGGAGGTGCGTAGCGATGGCTGACGCTCCGATCCTCGGCGCTACAACGAAGCTCAAGCTCGACGACGCCGTCTTCGGCGCTGGGCTGAACAAGTCTTTGATCCACGAATCGGTTCGCGCTGAGCTGAACGCTCGCCGCCGCGGCACAGCTGCGACGAAGACGCGCGGCCTCGTATCCGGCGGTGGCGCCAAGCCTTGGCGCCAGAAGGGCACCGGACGCGCCCGAGCAGGCTCATCGCGTTCACCAATCTGGACCGGCGGTGGCGTCACTTTCGGCCCACAGCCGCGCTCCTACACCTTCAAGGTCAACCGCAAGGAACGTCGCGCCGCTCTGCGCAGCGCACTCTCGCTTCACGCCGACCGCGGCTCGCTCGCCGGCGTTGATCCCGCCGCCTTCTCTACGCCTTCGACTAAGCAGGCCGCGAAGATGCTGAAGGACTGGGGCTCGACCAGCTCAGTGCTCGTCGTCGTTGGCGCCGATGAGGCCAACATCGCACTCTCTTTCCGCAACATCGATCGCGTAAACGTGCTCGCAGCTTCAGAGGCTGGCGTTGCCGACATCGTTAACGCTGCGCGACTGATCATCAGCCAAGTTGGCCTTGACGAGCTGAGCGGTCGCCTCTCGGCCGAGCGCACGGGGGAGGCTGCCTGAGATGGACCACACACAGGTCATCATCCGCCCGGTCGTTAGCGAGAAGAGCTACGTGCTCGCCTCCAACGGTCGCTACACCTTCCGCGTCCATCCTGACGCTCACAAGACTCAGATCCGCGAAGCGGTTGAGGCGCTCTTTGACGTTCACGTTGAAGAGGTCCGCACGCTCTCGGTCAAGTCGAAGCCGAAGCGCCGTGGCTACACCGCCGGCCGCACTCGTCAGTGGAAGAAGGCGATGGTTCAGGTCCGCGAAGGCGAGCAGATTCCAATCTTCCAAGGGCTAGCTGAGGGCGGCGAGTAATGGCAATTCGTAAGCCAAAGCCAACCAGCCCGGGTCGTCGTTTCTCGACCTACGCCGACTTCGCTGAGATCACTCGCGACGAGCCGGAAAAGAGCCTCGTTGAGGGTCTGACGAAGAGCGGTGGCCGCAACGCCCGTGGCCGCAAGACCTCACGCCATCGTGGTGGCGGCGCCAAGCGTCTCTACCGCAAGATCGACTTTAAGCGCCGCAAGGACGGAGTTCCGGCCAAGGTCGCCGCAATCGAGTACGACCCCAACCGCAGCGCCTACATCGCCTTGCTGCACTACCTCGACGGTGAGAAGGCTTACATCCTCGCTCCCAGCCGCCTGACAGTTGGAACGATGGTTCAGTCTGGCCCTGGCGCCGAGATTGCCGTCGGTAACTGCCTCGCGCTCGTTGACATGCCGCTCGGCACCATCGTCCACAACGTCGAACTCCAGCCTGGCCGCGGTGGCCAGATGGGTCGCTCAGCTGGCGCTTCGATTCAGCTGATGGCGAAGGAGAACGACCAGGCCACTCTTCGCCTTCCTTCCGGCGAGATGCGCCTCGTGCGTAGCGAATGCCGCGCAACGGTCGGTTCGATCGGTAACTCTGATCACCAGAACGTCAAGGTTGGCAAGGCCGGCCGCAAGCGCCACATGGGCGTGCGCCCACAGACGCGAGGCACGGCAATGAACCCGGTCGACCACCCGCACGGCGGCGGCGAGGGCTCAACGACTGCTGGCCGCCACCCGGTTACGCCATGGGGCGTGCCGACACTCGGCTACCGCACGCGCAAGAAGCACAAGGCTTCTGACAAGGACATCATCCGGGGCCGTCGCCGCGGGAAGGGTAATCGATGAGTCGCTCAAGTAAGAAGGGCCCGTTCGTTGAGGAGCGCCTGATGGGGCGGATCATCAAGATGAACGAAACCGGCGACAAGTCGATGCTGAAGACCTGGTCGCGCACCTCGACGATCTTCCCTGAGATGGTCGGCCACACGATCGCCGTCCATGATGGCCGCAAGCACATCCCAGTCTTCGTCAACGAATCGATGGTTGGCCACAAGCTCGGCGAGTTTGCGCCGACGCGTACATATAGAGGCCACCTTGGCTCCGGGCAGGTGCGTTAGTAATGGCTGACGATCCTAAGAAGGACGAGGCAGAGGTGGAAGAGAAGCCGAAGCGCCGCCTGCGCCGCACGAAGGCCAAGGACGATGCTCCGAAGACTGAAGCCAGCGCCGAAGAGACCACCGATGAGGCTGAGGTAGAGGCCGAAGTCGAGGTCGCCGAGGAGCCGAAGGCTGAAGCTGAAGAGAAGCCGAAGGCTGAGAAGAAGTCGAAGGCCAAGG
>JBAXGJ010000066.1:0-6619 GCA_037139475.1 Actinomycetes bacterium | reverse complement strand
GCATCCGGTTGAAGGTTTCCGAAGCCTGCTCGCCGGCGTCGATCATGTAAATCTTCTGATTGACGATCACAGCGGTGCAGGGGTTCCCCCGCTGCTCGTCCGGAATTGGCGAGCCGGAGCCGCAGATTGCGATGTGGAGCCCGTCGGGAAGCGCGGCTACAGGGTCGGCCGAGAGTCGCTTGGGCAACGCTTTCTTGGTCACCGCGACCGCAATCTGGCCGCGCAGGAACCAGCCTGCGATGGCGCTCGGGACGATTAGTGCGAGCAATTTTCTCATCTTCACTCCATTAGCTAGCGTGGCTGCGCTCGAAGCGAGCGAGTTGCAGCCTATCTCAGCGACAGCGGCAGGTGCTTTCGCGCGCGTCGCTTCGACGCCGCAACGGGCCGCTTGACAAGCCCCAATTTGCGGGATTAGTGTGGTTCGATGCGCGGCCGCCATTTCGCCCTGACGGCCGGCCTCAGCGTCCTGCTTCTTATCCCCGCCGCGCCCGCGCTGGCGGGTAGTTACTCGGTAGATGCATGCCTCGATAGTCCTAGAGGGCTCAACCTCAGTTGGTCAGCGGCGTTCTCGACTCCATCTCTCCCGGCCTACGAGGGCGGCTGTAGTGGTTCCTCGGCGGCCGGGCTAATCAGCCGAAATGCTGTGATTCCGGGCGGGCTTCCCGTCGCTGCCTTCTCGTCATCGTCGTGGAGCTTCCAGGCGCCGCCGGGAGCCTCAATCAGCCATGCCGACATTTCTCTTCGTATCTATCGATTCGGAGGAGGAGCTACAGATCAATGGGGAGTTGGAGTTCGCGACGAGACCGGTGCCTACCTGCTCGGTGGGATCGGCCGGACGGCGCTAGACACTGGCGCCCGCGGCAGCTACTTTGATCTCGCCGTTGCGAACCGCAGCAGCTTGACGGTTGGACTGGTTTGTGCGAATAAAGATGGTTGCTCGATCCTGCCGACGAACGTCGCCAGCGCCGGCTACGCGCGAGCGCGAGCCGATCTATACGGCGCCCGGGTACGGATCAACGACCCTGTCAGCGCAATCATCGGTCAGCAGTCGGGCAGCCTTTGGACCTCGTCGAAATGGCTTTCAGCGACGCAGTCGCTCTCGTTTGCCGCTAGCGACAACGTCGGCATCGCGTCGATCGGCGCTCAGTTAGGCAATATAACCCATCAATCAACCTCAGAATGCGATTTCTCGAGGCGTGTCCCCTGCCCGGCCGCACGCGAGTTAGCGACGACGTTCGATACGCGCCAGCTTTCTGACGGGCCGCACACAGTCACGATCGAGGCGCTCGACAGCGCCGGAAACCGCACCAGCGAGACGCATCCGGTCTTGGTCGACAACACGCCCCCGCGCGCACCGGGCGCGCCGCACCTGAGTGGTGAGGCGTCGACGTCCTGGCGCTCGAAGAACAGCTTCACGCTCAGCTACTCCAACCCAGTCAAGGCTACAGGCGCGCCGCTGTCAGGCCACGACGTCGAGATCTGCGCGATCGCAGACAACCAGAAGGCTGACCCAACGAAATGCCTGACCGAAACCCGAGTCGCAGTACCGGGCGTTGACACGGTTCAGTTGCCCTCGCGTGGCCGCTACCGGATGCGCGTGCGCGTCAACGACGAACTCTTTAATGGTGAGTGGGGAGAGTGGTCTGCCGTACTTCGGTTTGACGATCAGCTGCCGGGTACTCCCGTCGTCAGTTTTCCGGGCGGTTGGGTAAACCGCCAAGAGGCCAGCATAAAACTGAAACTTGGAGCGCCGCAGGAATCGCTCGGGGCACCAGTCTCGGGCTACCGCTCCTATGCAGTGAGCGTCGATGGTGGCGCTGCTATTAAGGTGCCTGCCGACGGCGCAGAGCGCTCAGGGGCCTTCGATCTCGAGGCCTTGATCGATGGCCGCCACAGCCTTCGCGTTACCGCGATAACTGGCGCCGGGATATCGACCCCAGCGCCACTAGCAGCAAGTGGAGAGCTTGCAAAGGACATCGTGGCGCCGGCCTTGGCTGTCGGCGGGGATCCTGGCCAGGGAGCATTCGTTACCTCGCCGGTGACGTTTTCAATGTCGGCGAGCGACCAGACCTCCGGGATGACTGGCGCGGTGGCACCCCAGCCGGTTAGTTCAGGTGGGTATGTCGCCACACTGGTTGACCAGCAGCCTGCAATTTTAAGCGCTGGCCCCAGCGCCCACAGCAGCCCCGGCGATGGCGCGCACACCGTAGAGACATACGCCGTCGACGTTGCCGGGAACCGCAGCGCGATTCAGGCTTTTCGATACCAGCAAGACACGAAACCGCCCGTTGGCGGCCTCCGTCCGATCGATCTCGATCATCCCTCGCTACTCCATTTCGTAGTCGAGCAAAGTTGCCTTGGGCACGCAGTCGTTGAGCTGTCGACATCCCCAGGCGAGTGGCTGTCGCTGCCGACAAGCGCGGCGCGCGAAAGTGCAACTGCTCTAGTGCCAGCTGCGGTTTGGTCGCCGCGCACACCATTCTCGACTCGGGCTGTGGTGACCGACTGCGCCGGGCACCTGTCGGTGCTAAGCCAGTGGTACGGCGGCCCCCACTCTGGCGCTCCGATCGGGACGATCATGCCACCAGCGCGCGAGCAGACGCTTGCGAAGATGACTGTTGGCCCTGGACCAAAGCGCCGCGGCGGTCCGATTGACGCGGTCCGGCGGGTAACCGTCACTGCGCTCAGCCGCTCAGGCGAGCCGCTGCGGGATGTGCTCGCGCGGGTCGATCTTGAGCCCTGGATGACGCCTACCGGCTGGGCGGTGGCCGGTTCGCTGCGAACTGACAGCCATGGCCGAGCTACTGCCCTGGTTGGGGTTCACAGTTCGGTTCGCCTGCGCATCGTTGTCCCCGGCAGCGATACACGCAACGAAGCGGTTTCTAATGCGGTCTCCGTCTCGCGCTCGGCCTCAACGGTGATTTCCGCCAGTCCGCGCGTCGTGCGAAGCGGCCGTAGCGTCACGTTGAGTGGAAAGCTACAAGGAGGCTACGTTCCCCGCGGCGGCCTCCGTATAGCGCTCTACGGGCTTGGCCCACGTTCCCGTGGTTGGGTCCCAATCCGCACCGAAGTGGCGGTTGATTCCGCTGGGCGTTGGCGCATCGGCTATCGCTTCTTAAAGGCCACGAAGCGAGGGAGCTTCCGCTTTCGTGTTCGGATCCCAAGTCGCCCCGACTACCCGTTCAGTGCGGCGACTAGCCAATCTGTAGCCGTGTCGGTTCGGCGCTGAGGGCCTTCGTCGCTTCGATAAGCGAGCGACAGACGCGCGTTTTCAGGGGTTATTGGCAGGGATCGCAAATAGCTGCTTTCTGCTGTCTTCGCTGCATACTGAATCAATCACTGGTAGGTTTCCGGGCTAAGCAACCCGAGTTACCCTGAGGAGATCCAAAATGAACTTTATTGCGACGCGGACATCGTTTGCAGTTGCCGGCATCATCGCCGCTGCTCTCGCCATTTCGGCCTGCGGAAGCAGCGATTCGAGCAGCTCAACGAGTACGGCCAGCGCGACCAACATTACGGCCACGAAGGACGCGGCGATCGCGGCTACTGTGCCAGCGAAGTACAGCTCTGCCGGCACGCTTTCGGTTGCGACCGATGCCAGTTACGCCCCGATGGAGTACGTCAAGGACGGCACGAAGGACATCACCGGTGCCGACGTCGATCTAGCAAACGCTCTCGGTCAAGTGATGGGCCTAAAAGCCGACGTACAGAATGCCACTTTTGACGCGATCATCCCTGGCCTTGCCGCTGGTAAGTACGACATCGGAATGTCGTCGTTCACCGACACCAAGGAGCGAGAGGCCACGGTCGACTTCGTGACCTATTACGAAGCGGGGACGTCATTCTTCGGTAAAGCCGGCGGCCCAGCGCCGACCGATTTAGCCGCTCTTTGCGGCCTCTCGGTCGCGGTCGAAAAGGGCACGGTTCAAGCCGATGACGCCAAGGCCCAAAATAATAAATGCCCTGCTAACAAGCTGATAAATCTGCTGATCTTCCCTGACCAGAACGGCGCGAACAGCGCGATCATTAGTGGTCGCGCGCAGGTCGGAATGGCCGATTCGCCAGTCGCCGCATACCAGGTGACGCAGAGCAACGGTCAGCTGGTTCTGGTTGGCACGCCCTACGGCACAGCCCCTTACGGGATCGCAATTCCAATGAACAGCGGCCTCTCGGCTCCGATTCTGGCAGCGCTGAAGAACCTTATCTCCGGCGGCCAGTACGCTGCGATTCTTAAGAAGTGGGGCCTCGAAGAGGGCGCGATCACCGATCCGGTGATCAACGGAGCAATCAACTAAGCGGTACCACGGTGGCTGACGCGGACCAAGCGTCCGAACCGGCGTCAGCGCCGGCAGCTCCAATAGAGATCCAAGCCGTCCCGGTCAGAAGGCCGGGGCGGTGGATCGCTGGCGTCTTGATCATTGTCGTTGCGGCGGCACTGATCAAATCAGTGGCAACGAACCCGCGCTTCGGTTGGGGCACTGTCGGGCATTACCTCTTTGCCCCGACCGTCATGGAAGGGCTCGTTAAGACGATCGAGCTGACCTTCCTTTCGATGATCATCGGCATCGCGATAGGTGTGCTGCTGGCCGTGATGCGGCTCTCGACGAACCCGATCGTCGTCGCGGCGAGCGGCTTCTACATCTGGCTCTTCCGGGGCACGCCGGTCCTCGTGCAGCTGCTCTTCTGGGCCTTCATTGCGGCTCTCTACCCCGTCATCTCGCTCGGCGTGCCGTTCGGGCCGGCGCTTGTGAACCTAGACGCCAATACCTTGATAACGCCTTTCGTGGCCGTTCTACTCGGCCTTGGCCTCAACGAGGGCGCCTACATGTCGGAGATCGTCCGGGCCGGCTTGCTCTCGGTCGATGAGGGCCAGGAAGAGGCCGCGAAGGCGCTCGGCATGCGTCGCATGACGACGATGCGGCGCGTGATCCTGCCACAGGCGATGCGCGTGATCATTCCGCC
The DNA here is from genome assembly GCA_037139475.1 of Actinomycetes bacterium. Lineage (GTDB taxonomy): Bacteria > Actinomycetota > Thermoleophilia > Solirubrobacterales > Solirubrobacteraceae > F1-60-MAGs163. The sequence goes on along the minus strand of JBAXGJ010000066.1, from coordinate 1,657 downwards.
AACCGGCAACGAAACGATCGGCATGCTGAAGACGACGTCGCTCGTCAGCGTGATCGCCTATACCGAGCTGCTCTACGCCGTCCAGTTAATCTACGCCACCAACTACAAACAGATCCCGCTCTTGATCGTGGCTTCGGTCTGGTACCTCGTGCTGACTACGATCCTCTCGATCGGCCAGTACTTCATCGAACGCCACTATGGCCGTGGCACGGCCCGCGCGGTGCCCCCCACACTGCTAATGCGGATCTGGCAAAGCCTCAGCACTTGGCGTCACACGGAGGTCGAGATTCCTGAACCGACGAGGCACGGGCTATGAGCGAGCCGATGGTTAGAGCTGAGGCAGTACACAAGCGCTTCGGCCGCAACGAGGTCCTGAAGGGAATTACGCTCGACGTGGCTCCAGGCGAAGTGATGTGCCTGCTCGGACCTTCTGGCTCAGGCAAGTCAACCTTCCTGCGCTGCATCAACCATCTCGAGAAGATCAACTCTGGTCGCATCTGGGTTGACGGCAACCTCGTAGGCTACCGCCAGAAAGGCGAAGTGCTACACGAGATTTCCGAGCGCGACGTGGCGCGGGAGCGCGCGCAGATCGGAATGGTCTTCCAGCGCTTCAATCTTTTCGGGCACATGACGGCAGAACAGAACATCATCGAAGCGCCGATTCGCGTTTCCGGGATGAAGGCTGACGACGCGCGCGCCGAAGCGAAGGTTCTGATGGCCCGCGTTGGGCTCGGTGACCGCCTCGACGCGTACCCCGCGCAGCTATCGGGCGGTCAGCAGCAGCGCGTCGCGATCGCCCGCGCGCTCGCGATGAAGCCGAAGCTGATGCTCTTTGATGAGCCGACCTCCGCGCTCGACCCGGAGCTCGTCGGCGAGGTGCTCGATGTAATGCGCGCGCTTGCGGCCGACGGAATGACGATGGTCGTTGTCACTCACGAAACCGGCTTTGCGAAGGAGGTCGGCGACACCGTTGTCTTCATGGACGACGGAGTTGTCGTTGAATCGGGCGATCCTGTTTCCGTCTTCGAGAACCCTCAACACGTGCGCACGCAGACCTTCCTCTCGAAGGTCCTTTAAGCGGCTGGCAGCTCAAGTGGGAGTACGAGCTGGCTCTGCTCTGCCGCCGCAGCGAAGCCGGTAACGCCGACACCCACGAGGCGAACCGGACGCTGTGGTGCGTACTCGCGCAGCAGCGCAACGGCAACCTTAATAATCGTGTCGTAATCGTCAACTGCGGTATCGATTGTCTTTGCTCGTGTGACCGTCGTCCAGTCGTCGAGGCGGACCTTGATTCGAATTGTTCGACCGCTGCGCTGATTGCGTTGCAGCGCCTCAGAGAGCTCCGCTGCAAGTCGCTTCAGCGCGACCTCAAGCTCGTCGCCGGATCTGATGTCTTCGTCAAAGGTTGTCTCGCGTGATTCGCTCACTGCCTCGCGCTCGGTCACTATCTCGGCCGAACCCTCGAAGGAAGCGAGCGCGACCAGCGCTGGCCCCTGGCGGGCGCCAAATCGCTCGGTCAAGCCAATTTCATCGGCCTGCCGGAGCTGGAGGAGGGTTGTGATTCCCATCTCCCCCAGTCTCTCGCTCGTGCGCGGCCCAATCCCCGGCACGAGCGACACCGGCGCGTCAGCGAACCGTAGCCGTGCCTCGTCGGCGG
>JBAXGJ010000065.1:0-6679 GCA_037139475.1 Actinomycetes bacterium | reverse complement strand
TGGTGCGAAGCATCGGCAACAAACTCGCGTTGGGCGCCCAGCAGGACTGTCAGGCGCTCAGTCATCGTGTTGAAGCTGGTAGCCAGCGCGCGCTGCTCAGTGCTGCCTTCAACGGTCGCGGTCGCGGTTAAGTCGCCGCCGGCAACGCGCCGTGCTGCCTCATCGAGGCGCACAATTGGTTTCGTGATTCGCCGCGCGATAACCGCTCCTGCAACGAGACCGAGGACGATCACCAGAAGCCCGACCAGTGCGAGCCCAAGCCAAGCGCGTCGGATTGCAGCACTGACCGAGCTGACGCTCTGCGTAACGCGAACCGCCCCGCCTGGCGCGGCGCCGGTGTATACGGGCACGGCAGTGGCGAGAATCTCAGCGCCGAGCGTCTTCGAATAGCGCTGCGCTTGGCTGACATGGCCGCCGAGCGCCGACGCGATCTCAGGCCGGTTCGCAAACGATGAGCCTGCGGCCGCTGCGCTATCCGAATCGGCCAAAATCCGGCCTTTGCGGTCAACGATCACTACACGCCCACTGACGGCGCTTGATGCCGTCAGCGCCAACGACTGGAGCCGCGCCAGATTCGGCGGGGAGATCACAGAGACGGTCCTGCTTGCTACCGCCTCGGCCTCAGTCCGCGCCTCAAGGCGGACTTCTGCGTCGACCCGGTCCCGCAGACTGACGGCCAGAGGGACGATCAAAGCGACGACCGCCAGCACGAGCACGTAAGCCAGCGCCAACAGCAGCCCGCGGCGCAGCGTTATGAGTCGGCGCTCCTGTCTCCTCCGGTAAAGCGGAAGCCAACCCCGCGCACTGTCTCGATCCAATATGGCTTGTTCGCGTCGTCGCCGAGCTTGCGTCGCAGCCAGCCGATGTGGACGTCCAACGTCTTTGTCGAACCAAACCAGTTCTCATCCCAAACCCGCGTCATCAGCTCGTCACGGCTTACGACATTGCCTGAGTTACGGGCCAGCTCGTAAAGCAGGTCGAACTCTTTCAGGCTTAGGTCAAGCTCCTCATCGCCGACGAATGCTCGGTGCGTGGTCGGGTCAATCCGCATCTGTTCCACGACGACCGGTTCAGCCGCAGCCTCGCCCTCCTCAGCAGACGGCGCCTCGCTGCGACGCAACACGGCGCGAATCCGCGCGATCACCTCGGCGCTCGAGAATGGCTTGACGACGTAATCATCGGCCCCTATCTCAAGTCCGACGATGCGGTCGGTCTCAGTTCCCCTAGCCGTCAGCATGATTATCGGCACGCCGGAGCTGCGGCGGATCTCGCGCGCTACATCGCGCCCATCGCCGTCAGGCAGGTTTAGGTCGAGCAGGATCAGATCCGGCGGATGGGAGGAGAACTCGGCCATCGCGTCGGCCACGGTTGCCGCAACCCTCGCCTCAAAGCCTTCGCGGGCAAGCAGCTTCGCCAATGGCTCGGAGATAGCGCGCTCGTCTTCGACTACGAGAATCTGGGGGCCGGAAATGCTCACAAGCCCAGCGTACAGGCGATCAGCACCCTTTCTGGGAAGGCAAAAAAGCTTTACCGAAGCTTTCCCTGCGGTTACGGAGTCGTTTTACCTGCGACCGCCACTATCCGGCCTATGTTCAATTTCTCCCGCACACAACTCGCAACCGGCGGCACGATTCTCGCCCTCGGTGCTCTCACAGCAGTCGCAGTTGGAGCACAGAGTGACAATTCCGCCTCGACAGCCCAAAAGGCCACCCCAGTCGAAGTTCGCACCGTGGTCGTTCATCGCACCGTCCGGGTAACCAAGCACCGCAAGCCGAAGAACGCTTCAGCTGGCGGTTCAGGCGGGGGAACAACGAGCGGAGCAGCGCCGAGCTACAGCTCCGGCTACTCCAGCGCTCCTAAAGCCGTTCCGGTATCGACCCCCACCTACTCGGCGCCTAAGCCTACGCCCGTCCAGAGCCAGACCAGTGGCTACGGCGGCGGCAGCGGCGGCGGCAGCGAAAACGAAGGCAACGACGACGGCGAGCACGCGGGCGGCGGCGACGACTGATCGCCCCCTCACTCAAACCCGACACAAACCCGACTAACTAACCCAAATCGAAACTGAAAGATCAACCAAATGAGCCCCAAGACCGCAATCAACCAAAGCAAGCCCAGAGCTCGCCGCAAGAACGCGACGATCCTCCCGGTAATGCTCGCCAGCGCGGCACTATTCTCCTCGATGGCTGGATTCCTAGGAGTCCAGGTGGCTAACGGGCAGGACCCGATGCTTGGCGCCGCGAAGCCGGTTGTCGCCCAGAAGAACGTGATTCTTCGCAAGGTAATCAAGACGAAGAAGATCGTCACGATCGTCGATACCCCTGCCGCAGGAGCAACGTCAACCGGCAACGGAGCCGTCTACGCCAGCACCGGCGGTGGCGGCGGCAGCTACAGCGCACCAGCGCAGAGCTACAGCGCACCAGTTCAGTCCGCCCCTGCCCCTGCACCGGTCCAGACGGCTACCTCGTAGCCTGATGCCAGCAATGACCAGCGCACCTTCGAGCGACGTTGTCGATCGCGCCTTCGAGCTGATGGGTACACACATCCGCATCCTCGTTGGCGAACCGAGCAGCCCCGAAGCGGGCAGCCCGGAGGAGGCAGCCGACCGCGTCGAAGCGTTCCTTAACGTTTACAACGAGACGATGTCTCGCTTCCGGCCCGACTCAGAGCTCAGCAGGCTCAACGCAGACGAGCGCGAAGAGGTTCCTGCTTCTCCACTGATGTGCAGCGCAATCTCCGCCGCCCTCGCCGCCGCCGAGCAGAGCGAAGGACTGGTCGACCCGACGCTGCTCAACGAGCTCGAGGACGCCGGCTACCGCGAGCACTGGACTTCCGAACACCGCGTTGAGCTTCGCGAGGCGCTTGCCGCCTACCGCCCAACCCCGGCGCCGGCGGATGTCGCGCAGACTAGCCGCTGGCGCGAGATCTCGGTTGACGAGGAGGCCGGCCTAATCCGTCGGCCGCGCGGCGTTCGGATTGATACCGGCGGCACAGGTAAAGGCCACGCAGCCGACCTCGCCGGTGAACTTCTAACCGGCTTTGAGACCTGGGCCGTCGACTGCGGCGGCGACGTAAAGATTGGCGGTAACTCCGGCGTCGAGCGCGAAGTGCAAGTGGTCGGTGCCTTCGAGGGCGACCAGATTGAGACGATCACCGTTCGCGGCGGAGCGGTCGCTACCTCTGGTATTAACTCGAGGATTTGGCGAGACGACGCGGGCAACAGCGCCCACCACCTGATCAACCCCGCGAGCGGCGAACCGGCCTTCACCGGCCTTGTCGCCGCGACCGCTGCTGCACCAACCGCCGTTGAAGCTGAAACTCTTGCCAAGATCGCTCTCCTGAAGGGCCCCGGTGCCGCTCCGACCGTGCTCGCTCGCTTTGGAGGGATTACGGTTGCTGAGGACGGAACGGTAGAACGGATCGGCCAGCTCGAAGCGGCGCCGCGAGTGCGGATCACAATGCCTTCTCCAAACTCCACTAAAGGGAACCAATGAACGGACCTAATCCGCTCGACTTCGGCTGGTGGCTCGCTTCGCGCTCTTCCGGAATTGTCGCTCTGCTGGCAGTATCGATCTCGGTAATCATCGGCCTGATGATGGCCAACGGCCTGCCGCGCAAGCCTGGCGCCAAGCGCCAGCTTCTTGCTGTTCATGAGTCGACCGCGCTGGCAGGCCTGATCGCAATTGCAATCCATGGCGTGACGCTGCTCGGCGACGCTTACCTGCACCCAACGATTACGCAGATCGCGATTCCGTTCACGATCTCCTACCGCCCGGTCTATACCGGGCTTGGCATCATCGCCGGCTGGAGCGCCGCCTTCCTCGGCCTCAGTTTCTACGCCCGCCGCTGGTTCGGCGCGCGGCGCTGGCGCACGATTCACCGCGCGACGATCCTCGTCTGGGCACTCGCCGTAATCCACACGCTCGGCGCGGGAACCGACGCAACGCAGCTCTGGATGCGAGCGATTCTGCTCACGACCGGCATCCCAATCGTCTTCCTCTTCTTGCGCCGGATAATGCCTGGCGAGGCCAAGCCTGCGCGCCGCGTGCGCCCGGGCCAGCCCGCACCTGAGTCGGCCGGAGCACCACGATGAGCTCCGGCGTCGTAATCGCTGGCGGCGGCCTCTCAGCACAGCGCTGCGCTGAAGCACTGCGCCAAGGTGGCTACGGCGATCCAATCAAGATCGTCAGCATCGAGGAGCACGCGCCGTATGACCGGCCACCGCTCTCGAAGGCGCTACTGGCCGGCGACAAGGAGATCCACGAAGTCGCCTTCCGCCCCGTGGAGTGGCACGGAGACGAAGGAGTTGAACTGACGCTCGGTGACGGAGCCGCAGGCCTCGACGTCGACCGCCGCAAGTTGATGCTCGAATCCGGCGCCACGCTGGACTACGAGCACCTCGTGATCGCGACCGGCAGCCGCGCCCGCCAGCTTCCCGGAGGCGAGCGCTACGAAAACATTCACACGCTGCGCACGCTCGACGATGCAGTCCGCCTGCGCGATGTCTTGAAGCCAGGTAAGCGGCTCGTGGTGCTCGGCGCTGGCCTGATCGGCCAAGAAGTCGCCGCGACAGCAATGGGCCGCGGCGCCGAAGTGACGCTGATCGAAGCTGAATCGTTGCCGCTTGCGCGCGCACTCCACCCTGAGCTTGCCCAGTGGCTGGTCGATCTTCAGCGCGAAGAGGGCGTCGAAGTGAAGCTTGGAGCCCGCGTCGCTGAGATGATCGGCGACGGCGACCGGCTCGAAGCGCTTCTGCTCGATGACGGCTCGCGCGTTGAGCTCGATGAGATGTTGGTGGCTATCGGCGTTATTCCAAACAGCGACTGGCTCCCCGATGAGGTTGGCCTGCTGACGATGCGGCCTGACATCCACAGCGCCGGTGACGTCGCTGGCGGCGACCACTGGGAGCTAGCAGCGCATCAAGGCAAGGCCGCTGCCCACGCAATCCTCGGCCAAGAACCGGCCCCCGTCCCTTTCACGGGATGGTGGAGCGACGTCCACGGCGTGCGCCTGCAAGGACTGGGACAACCAGCGGCGAACGATCAGATTGTGTTCGAAGGCAAGCCCGGCGAGCGTGATTTTCATGCGGTCGTGAGCCGCGGCGGGATCCCCGTCGCAGCGCTCGCTGTAGGGCGGCCGCGTGAGATACCACGGCTGCGTAAGTTGCTCGCAGAACACTCTTCAACCAAACCAGCCAAGGAGGCAGCATGACCCTAGTCCCAACAATCGACGAAGTTGGATGCGCGGCACACGGTGACTGCGTCGAAGTAGCGCCGCAGGTCTTCGTCCTGAACGGACAGGTCGCCGAAGTGATCGGCACCGGCCCAGACGACCTAATTCTCGCCGCCGCTGAGGCCTGCCCATCGGTCGCGATCATCGTCACCGATAGCGCCACAGGGGACCAAGTTTACCCCTAAAGACGGGCAAACCATCCTTACGAAACCCTCAGACTCTCCCGATAAGTTACTTAAGCAATGAAGCCTAACCGCGTAAAAGGAACGTTCAACGCGCTGATCGCGATAGGCGCTCTTTTCTGCGCCGTTTTCGTGCTGCTCTCAGTGCAGATGGTGCTCGGTCATGACCCGGCCCTCGGCGCCGGTAAATCATCGAAGACGAAGGCTTCGCTGAAGGCTTCAAAGGCTAAAGCTGACTGGAAGGCAAAGATCGAGCGAGGCACCGACACGGTCGACGCAGCCCCGACTTACGTCGCACCGCAGCAAACCTCCGTCGCCCCGCAGCAGACCTACCAGGCGCCACCGCAGTACGTCGCCCCGGCGCCTGTGCAGTCGAGCACCTCGTAGCTTCACGGCAGCGCGCGCCGCGAGCCGTCATCATCAGTAGCTCTCCTCGACTAGGAAGGCTCCGATGCAGATCGTCATTACCGAGGACCGTGGCCCGGTCCGTCACCTGATTCTCAACCGCCCTGAGAAGCGCAACGCGATGAACGCTGAGATGATCCTGGCGCTCGGCGAAGCGATTGAACACGCAGCCAACGACAGCGAGGTGCGCGTCGTCGTTCTGCGCGGCGAAGGCGCAATGTTCTCCTCCGGCGTCGACTTCGCCAGCTTCCTCCCGCTGATCGAGGACCCAACCCAGCTGCGCGGCTTCCGCCAACCGATGCTCGAAAGCTGGAACCTGCTCGAAGAGATGAATAAGCCGACGATTGCCCAGATCCACGGCGCCTGCATCGGCGGAGCGCTCGAACTGGCGCTGGCCTGCGACCTGAGGACAATCTCCGACAGCGCAATCGTCGGGCTGCCTGAGACGCGCGTCGGCCTGATTCCCGACGTTGGTGGCTCATCAAGGCTTCCATCGCTCGTCGGGCTTGGCCGCGCGAAGGAGATGATCATGACCTCGAAGATGATCAACGGCACTGAGGCCGAACGGATCGGCCTCGCCAACCGCGTAGCGCCCGCTGAGGAGCTCGATGCTGCGACAGATCAGCTGGTCGCCGAACTGCTGGCCTGCGCACCGATTGCCGTTGGACTCTCAAAGCGCGTGATCGACGCCGCCGCCAAGCCGGCGTTGGCGTTAACGCTGGAGCAGGAGGTAGCCGCTCAGCAGCTTTGCGCCAACAGCGCAGACTTCGGCGAAGGCGTCAGCGCCCTAAGCGAGAAGCGCGACCCCAACTTCAGCGGCACTTAAGCCATCGAAAGGCCGCCGCTGACGTTCAGCGTCTGGC
>JBAXGJ010000064.1:0-6685 GCA_037139475.1 Actinomycetes bacterium | reverse complement strand
ACCTGCTGCGCCGTGGCGGCGCTTGAGAGCCCCGACCCCTTCACCAGTCCGAGGTAGAAGACGCGTAGACCGGCTAGTGCGAGGAGGACAAAGAACGAAGCGAACAGCAGGCCGATGCGTCGCTCGATCAGCGGCATCGTTAGTTGGCCGCTCCCGCGGCTAGTCCGCCAGGGTCTGAAGTTGGCTCCGGAGCCTGGGTCTGAGCGCCTGGCGCCGTCTGGCCCGTGTTGTCGGTTTGCTGCGTTGTCCCTTGATCGAGCTGCGTCCCGGTCTGGTCTGTTGTGGCGTTTGGATCGGAGGCGAGTGTTGTTGGGTCGCTCGGCAGCGCGCCCGGGTCGGTCGACGGATCGATTGCCGGATCGGCGACCGCGCCGCTGACCTTGCATGCGTGGGCGTCGCTGGCTTTGAGGTAGCAGACGGCGTCCGGGGCGGGCATCACGAGGCCGAGGTTCCCTGCCGCGCCGGTAACGCGCTGAGCGCCGTCGAGGCGCGCCAGTAGAGAGCGCTGCTCAGCGTTCTCACGCGTCAGCATCTGGCTGCGCTCGGCGTCGGCGCTGATCCGCGTGTTCAGCTTCAGCAGCGAGACCTGAACAAAGACGAGCCCGATCAATGCGACGGCCAGAACGCCAATCAGCCGGCGCCCAACGAAGAGCCGCGCCAGCAGCCCGCCGGAGACAACGCCGGCGCGGCCGATGCTTTGCCGAGTTGGAAGCGATGGCCGCGGCAGCGAGCGGCCGCGCCTTAGTGGCCGTGGGCTTGTAATCCGCCCGGCCGTTGCCGACGCTGCTGTTGGCGGAGGAGTCATTGCGCCGCCCCCACGATCTTCAGCGCCGCGCGCATCCTTGCCGAGCGGGCGCGTGGGTTTTCATCGGTCTCAGCTTCGGTCGGCGTGATCCCGCCGCGCGTCAGCAAGGTTGCTTCGGCTACATGGCCGCAGCGGCAGATCGGCAGGCCCGGCGGGCAGATGCATTCGCGAGCCAATCCAGCGAGAAACTGCTTCACGCGGCGATCTTCTAGGGAGTGGAACGAAATCCCTGCAAATCGGCCATTTTCGCGCAACAGTTCCCAAGCCAGTGGCAGCGCAGCGTCGATCTCTTCAAGCTCGTTATTTACTGCGATCCGCAGCGCCTGGAATACGCGCTTGGCGGGGTGGCCGGCGCCAAAGCGGGCCGGAGTTGGGATTGCCATCGTGACGATCTCGACCAGCTCGGTCGTTGTTTCGATCGGACGGCGTTCGCGCTCGCGCACGATCGCGCGGGCGATCTTGTCGCTGAAGCGCTCCTCGCCGTATTCGCGGAAGGTGCGCGCTAGGCGGCGCTCGTCCCATTCGGCGACGATCTCGGCTGCCGTGATCCCTTCTGAGGGGTCCATCCGCATATCGAGCGGCGCGTCGGCCGAGTAGGAGAAGCCACGCTCGGGCGTGTCGATCTGCATTGAGGAGACGCCGAGGTCGAACCAGATCAGGTCAACCGGCAGCCCTTCTTCGGCCAGCTCGGCAAGCGCCTCTGCGAAAGAGGCCTCAATGAAGCGCGTCTGGCAGGGAAGTTCGCCGGCAAGCTCGTCGTAGCGCTCGCGCGCTTCGGGGTCACGGTCGATTGCCACCAGCAGGCCGTCGGGGCCGAGCTTTTCGGCGATCTGGCGGCTGTGTCCGCCGGCGCCGAAGGTTGCGTCTACAGCTACTTCGCCGGCGCGCGGATCGAGCACAGCGACCAGTTCATTGGCAAGCACGGGAACGTGGTCGGTGCGCATCAGCAGCATCTCAGTTGGCCTGGCCAAGGGTCGCGGTGATGTCGAGCACGTCGGCTGCGAGCTTGGCGTTCTCGGTCGCCCATGCGGCGCGGTCCCAGATCTCAATGCAAGGGCCGGCGCCGGTAACGACGACGTCTTTGCCTAGAGAGCCGTGCTCGAGCAGGAACGGCGGCACCATTACGCGGCCGGCGGCATCGAGCTCGGTCTCAACTGCGTTGGCTGAGAAGTAGCGCTGCAGGTCGCGGGACTGAGGCGAGAGTGGGTTCAGCTCACCAAGCGCCGAAGCGACGAAGGCTTCGTACTCGTCCGGCGTCCAGACCGAGACGCAGCGCTCTACGCCCTTCGCGACTACAACCCCGTCGCTCAGCGATGCACGGAACTTGACCGGCACCGTAAGCCGGTTCTTCGCGTCGAATGTGTGGTCGAAAGTTCCTCTGAATGCCATTTGGTGCCTCGCCTGTCGCCAGCGAGATAAGTAGTTGCGGGCCGTGGTGGAGGAGTGGGAGGAACCCCTCCACCCCGGCCTGCGACTCGGATAGTACCCACTTCATCCCACATGTCAACCCCAAATGCACATTATTTCCCACCTTGCTATTTCCGCGCTCCCCAAGCCGCCACTGCGTTCGCCCGCAATCGCCCGCCATTACTGCGTTTTCAGTCATTGTTCAGCTACCGCCAAGACCCGCAATCATTCCTGCTGCGACGCAACAAATTGCCGCAGGAACGAGCAAAAGCGCCACGATCAGCTGGATCTTTGGCGCGGTGCTCTGAGCCCGTTCGCTGATCCGGCGCTGGTTATCGGCCCGCGCCCCGGCCGCCAGCGCGGCCAGCATCGGTTCCACCGCGACGCCATAGCGGTCGGCGCGCCTGATCGCTGCCACCAGCGCGACCACCTCCGGCAGCGGGCAGCTCCGCTCTAGCTGCGCGAGCGCCGCCGCCCGTGAGGCGCCGAGCTGAGTTCGCGCTTCGACCCGCCCCAGCTCTAGAGCTAGCAAGCCGCGGCCGTGCTCAGCGGCGCCAGCAAGCGCACGCCCGAGCGGCAGCCCGGCCCTGATTGCCAGCAGGATCCGGTCGGCCACGGCCGGCAGCTCGGCTTCAAGCAGTCGCCGGCGCTCAGCTGCGCGGCGGCGGAGCAGCAGGTCGGGCAGCAGGAACCCGACTACAGGGCCAACAGTCAACAGCAGCGTGAAACGCACCCCGGGCAGAGCGGCCGCTGCAACCAAAGCCAAGATCAAGCCGCCCGCGGCTGAAACGAACTTCAGACCCATCAGCTCATCGGCGCTATAGCCACCGGGGCGGCCGGCGGCGTCGACTAGCGACGCAAAATCGCCCGCCGTCGCCGGTGCAGCTAAGCGGCCGAGTAGAGCCCGCAGCCGCCGTCCGCGGCCGGTAACTGCGCTGCCGGTTACCACTTCGGCTCGGCGCTGCGCCCGCATCTGAGCCCACTCGCCGAGCGCAACGACGGCGCAGCAGCCGCATCCAGCGGCTGCCAGAGCGGCGCCACTAATCATCGTCTCACCCGAGCCACGCGGCGAACGGCCAAAACTGCAACCACCTGAAGCACAAGCGCTGTCAGCAACAATGCACGCGGGAGAGCCAACCGAAAGATCGCTGCAAGGGCGCTGGGCGCAGCAAGCGCGAAGATCAGCGCCCCTATCAGCGGCATCGCTAAGACAATCCTCGCCGTTAGCCGCGCCTGGGCGCTGGCGGCACGCGCCTCGCGCAGCGCTCTGCCGACGCTGTCGAGATCAACGGCCAGCTCGCGCAGTAGCCGCGCCAAGTCTCCCCCGGTCCGTCGCTGCAACTGGACGGCCGCAATTATCGCCTCCCACGGCCCTTCGCCGCAGCGCAGTCGTAATCCCTCGAGCGCGTCATCAGGACTGAGTCCAATCGCGATCGAGGCCGCAGCTTCACGGAGCGCGGAGCGCGTCGGAGCGCAGACCGCGCCTTCGCTCGCCGCGCCGCCGATCGCCACGCTTAGCGAACGACCTGAGCTCAAAGCATCGGCAATCGCGCGGGCGGCTGGCGCAGCATCGCGGTTAACGCGCCGACGCCAGCGCCTCTGGCGCATACGGATAACTACTAGCGCCGCGAATGGGCTGCAGGCCGCGAACAGAAGCGCCGGCGCGAGGCCAATCAACGACCAGCCAACTAGCGTCGCCACCGCTGCAGCCAGCAGCGTCAAGCGGCGGCGCTCTGCCGCCTGCGCGTCGCGGCCGTCGCTGCCAGCCGCCTGCGCCGGCGCAACGACTTCGGCGATGGCGCGCACCAGCTTGACGCGCTCAATCCCTGCGAGTAACTCCCAGATGACGAACGCCGCCAAGGCACCGGCAAGCCCTGCACTTAACCCTGCTCCGCTCACTGCGCCGAGTAGACGGTCTCTGTCCGAACCGCATCATCGGCCCCAAACACTCGGTCAACCCTTTCGACCCGCCGCAGGCCTGAGCTACCCCTGACCTGTAACACGACGAGGTCGATCGCTTGCGCGACTTGAGTCCGTATCGCCCCGTGCGGAAGCCCTAGATCGGCCATCAGCGCGAGCGTCTCCAGCCTTCGCAACGCCTCGGCCGGAGAGCCGGCATGGATCGTCGTGAGCGAACCGTCATGCCCGGTCGCCAGCGCAATCAACATGTCGAGCGCCTCAGCGCCGCGCACCTCGCCAACGATGATCCGGTCGGGCCTCATCCGCAGCGCATTTCGCACCAACATCCGAATCGTCACCTCGCCGCGACCCTCGATGCTGGCCGGGCGCGCCTCTAGCCGGACGACGTGCCGCAGGCTCAACCGAAGTTCGGCTGTGTCTTCGATCGTCACGACTCGCTCGTCGCGGCCGAGCAGACCAGCGATCGCTGCCAGCGTCGTCGTCTTACCAGAGCCGGTCCCGCCGCATACGAGGATGTTCAGCCGCCGGCCTATCGCATCACCGAGCAGCTCGACCAACTCCAGTGACCAGGAGCCGAGCTCAACAAGCTGATCGGCCGACAGCCCGCGCGGGCGAAAGCGACGAATACTGAGAGCCGGCCCGTCGACAGCAAGTGGCGGCAGCACAACGTTGATGCGCGAGCCGTCAGGCAGTCGCGCATCGCAGAGCGGCTCAGCTTCGTCGACGCGCCGCCCGGCCGGCGCCAGCAGTCGCTCGATCGCTAAGCGCAACTGATCCTCGCTCTCAAACCTCGCTTCGGTCTGACTAAGCCGACCGCCGCGCTCAACCCAGACGCGTGTCGTTCCACTAACGAGAATTTCGTCGACCTCGGGATCGCGCAGCAACAGTTCGAGCGGGCCGGCTCCGAGAGCGCGTTCTGTAATCCGCTGCGCGAGCAATGCTCGGCTCGCGGCGCTCAACACCCCCGCCCGCCGATCGAGCAGCTCTTCTATCTGCACCGTGGTGTCGACAGCGACAGCTCCTTCGCGCGCCTGCTCGAGCAGCAAGCTGTGAAACCCTGCGGCGATCCGACCGATCGGATCCGAGTCGTAAGCGCTCATCGTGACGCCGCCGGAGGTCGCGGCAGTGCGCGCAGCTCGCGCGCCGCGCTCTGCGCTTCGGCCAGCAACACCGCCTGCTGGAGGCTGACGCGCAGCGCCAGGGCCACGCGCGGCAGCCCTGCGCTCGTGCCTTCGGCGACCGCAGATGCGGGCTCAGCTTCAACCACTTCGGCGTCGCGCAAGCCAATTCGTGTCGTCGCCGAACCGTTGGCAGTGTCGCGCGTGATCAAGAGATCGATCCGGCTTCCCGGCGTGATCTCGCTGGCATCGCCGACGACGATCACTCGCGAGAGCCGTTCGTTGGCGCCGGCGGCGAGCAAAGCACCGTCAGTGCCGGCATCTGCGCCCTGCAATAGCGCCGGTTGGAGGTCGGTTCCGGCAGGAATCGCGACCGCTGCCCGAGCACCGATCAGCTGGTCGCCGTCGGCGAACGACTGGGCTGGAGCAAACTTCGCTGGCAGCTCGCGCAGCGCCAGCATCGCTGGCGCGATCGTGCGGCCCCGGCCGATCTCCTTGACCGTCACGACAACTTTGACCGAGCTGCCGACGCTGCGTTCTATCTCAGCTTCGCGGCCTGAAACGTCGGAAGCGGCCAGCGCGCCAAGCAGCAACGACAGCCCAGTTAGCAGAAGCGCGCGACGCCGACGGCTCACGCGGCGAGCGCAATCTCCTCGCGCAAATCATGCTCGTCAACCAACGCAGGCGCATCAACAAGGCGGTAGCCGACGCCCCACACATTGACGACATAGCGCCCGCCGCCGGCACCGAGCTTGCGACGAAGGCGGCAGGCATGCGAATCCAGCGTGCGGGTTGTGCCAACGGTGCGACGACCCCAGACGGTGCGCAGCAGTTCGGCCTTCGTGAAGACGCGAGTTGGGTCGGCCGCGAGTACACGCAGAAGTGCAAACTCTTTCGCGCTCAGCTCCAACACCGTGCCGCCGAGGAGGGCAGTCCGTGATGCGGTGTCGAGCTCAATGTCAGCGACGCGCAGGCGGCCACCGGAGCGGCCGCGGTCGGCGCGACGCAGTAACGCCTCAACGCGGCAGCGCAGCTCGCGGTAACTGAACGGTTTCTCGACAACATCGTCGGCTCCGCGCTCAAAGCCGCGCACACGGTCCAGCTCGCCGCACCGAGCGCTCAGCAGCATCAGCGGTACCTGAGGGTCGATCCGGCTGGCAACGCCGTCGGCTTCGCGCACGTGGCTGACGAGGTCGAGCCCCGACGAGTCAGGCAGGTCAACGTCGACCAATGCGAGGTCGGGGTAGCTGGTCTCTAGATGGCGGATTCCATCACGGACGCAGTCGGCAACGAGCATGTCGTAACCGTCAGCGGTGAGGTGGTCGGCGAGGAAGGTGCGCGTGGCATCGTCTTCTTCGATTAGGAGGATCGTGGCTCGGTCTCGATTGATCATGCTCGCTATAGGGCGCGTTGCGTAACTCTTCCCCCCTCCCCA
>JBAXGJ010000063.1:0-6697 GCA_037139475.1 Actinomycetes bacterium | reverse complement strand
CGTGAGTTCGACTTCTTCTACTGCGGCCTAGCGCTCTGCTCCTCAGCCGGCCATGACCACCTGCGGATGCAGTCGCTGATGAGCGATGACGTCGAGCTGGAAGCGATCGTGCTCGACTCCGACTATGCCCAAGGGCTGCGCGAAACGATCTTCGCCGACCGCGCGCCTGCAAGCCCGGTCTGATCAGCCGTCGTCTTGGCTGAAGGCCCAGCGAATCTCGTCGATTGAGAGGCCGCAGGCAAGGCATGCCAGCAGCTTCATTCGCGCCGCTTGCGGCGAAAGGAAGCCGGCCGGGATTACGTTCGTCAGTCGCAGGTCCATCTCGGAGCCGGCGTAGCCGTAAGTTGAGTTGAGGATCACGCCGCGCTCCGGGCGGCAGTAGGCGATGATCGGAATTCGCTCTGCGGCGTCGGCCCAGAGCGCAAGCAGCTCGGGCGTCAGGTGGCCTGCGCCGAGCGTGCCGATCACAACGCCATCAGGCTCCGTGGCTAGCGCGGCGCGGGCCAGCGAGCCGTCATCGCCGGATGATGTCGGGACGATGAAGACGCGCTTCTCTAGCTGCGGCGGGTCGAGCGTCGGGTTGCGCGGCAGGCTCGACCAGATCGTTGGGTGGCCTTCAGTGACGCGACCGAGCGGGCCGATCTGGGGCGAGGAGAAAGCCGTTAGCGAAGTTGTGTCTGTCTTGCGCACGACGCGTGAGTGGTGGATCTCGCCGCCGAAGACGACCAGAACGCCAAGCCCGGCGGCGTCCTCGCTGGCGGCAACGCTGACGGCGTCAACAAGGTTGGCTGGCCCGTCGGCGCCCGGCGCGCTGGCGGTTCGGATTGCGCCGGTAAAAACAATCGGTGCCTCGGCGTCGCTGATGATGTCGCAAAGCATTGCCGTCTCTTCGAGCGTGTCGGTGCCGTGCGTGACGACGACGCCGATCCCGCGCCGCGCTGCGTCGCGCGCTGCGCGGCAGATCTCAAGCTGCTGCGTCAGGCTCAGGTGGGCGCTCGGAAGGTTGGCGACGGTCTGTGCTTCAAGCCCTTCATGCGCAGCCAGGCCTGGGACCGAGGCGATCAGCGACTCAGCGTCAAACTCCGGCATTGCGCCGCCGTCACCGCTCATCGCGATTGTTCCGCCGGCCGCGATCACGCGCACGTGGCGGGCCGGCTGAGGGGCAGGGCGGGTCGTCATCGAGCTTTACGGTAGCCGCTGGCGGCGACCGGTGGCTTAGCTGGCTGGCCCCGGTTCTGCTGCCTTCTCAGCTTCGAGCACCGCGTTGACCGGCCCCGAGCGCATCAGCGCGAAAGCCCCGGCCACAGTGATTAGTAGCGAACCGATTAGCAGCGCCGCCATCGCGGGATCGTTTGGCAAACTCTCACCGCCGACGATCGAGCCAAGCGCGATTGGCAGCGCCAGCTCAATCACAAAGATGATCGGCGCAACGCGGGCGACCGCCCTACTTTGTAGCGCCAGCTGCTCGCTACTTAGCCCAACGACTGCGAATAGCCCCGCGATCGCTCCCCAAAGCAGCAGCGCGACCCACTCGTTGGCAAGTAGCGAATCGGCAACGATCTTCATTAGAAAGGCGGTCAGGGCGAACGACGTGCCGGCGGCCAGCACCATCACGGTGCTCGGAAAGCTGCGTCGCAGGAAGTACGGCACCAGCGCTAACAGCGCCAATGGGGCGAGCACTACCAGCAGCGCAAGCACGCCCGAGTTCTGTGGCGAATGTTCGGGGCCACTGAGCGCCACGCCGACGACGCCGAGAAAGATCGCTGCAACACTTACGACTTCATGCCAGCCCACCTTCTCGCCGAGCATTCGCTGGCCAGCTATTAGCAGCACAACAAGCCCGGTTGCGTCGGCCGGTTGAACGATTGCCAGTGGCACCAGCGTCAGCGCTACGAGCTGTAGCGGAATCGCGATTGCCTGGACGCCGGCGCCCAGAAGCCAGCGCTTGCGCTTGATCAGCAGCCCGAGTAGCGCAAAACTCGCGGAGTCTTGGCTCTTGACCTTGCGCGTCTCGCCAGCCTGCACGACGGTCGCAAGGTTGAAGCAGGCCGAGGCCCCAGCTGCCAGCAGAATTCCGACGATGATGTCGCGCACAGTTGTGCGAGTCTACGATCTGACCGATGGCGACACGCGTTTTGATACTCAGCGCCGGAATCGGCGAAGGCCACAATCTGCCGGCGCGGATGATCGAAGCCGGTCTATTGGAGCTTGACCCGCAGTGCGAAGTGGTGATCGTTGACAGCCTCGCCGAGATGGGTCGCGCGGCGGCGCTGTTGATCGATGACAGCTCAGAGTTGATGTTCGACCGCTTCAACTGGCTCTTCGACGGCGTCTACTTCCTCGTTGCGCGCTTCGATCCGACGCGCAAGTTGGGCCAGTGGCTGGCGGAGCGCGTTGGCCGCAAAGGGTTGATCAGGCTGATCGCTGAGCAGCAGCCCGACGTGATCGTTTGCACCCACCCGACGGCAACAGATCTGCTCGGGCGCTTGCGCCAGCGCGGCGAGCTTGGCACGCCGGTCGCTTCAGCGATCACCGACCTCGCCGGGCTTCGCTACTGGGCCCACCCGGGCGCCGACCTGCACCTGATCACGGAGGAAGAATCGCGCGCCGAGGTGGAGCAGATTGCGCCCGGCAGCAGAATCGTCTGCGTCCGAGGAATGACGTCGCCGCAGTTTGAGCAGCCGCTGAGCCAAGCCGATGCGCGCGCCGCTCTCGAGATGCCAGCCGATGGTCCGCTGATCATCGTTTCCGGCGGCGGCTGGGCGGTGGGCGACCTCGGCGGCGCTGGCGAGGTCGCGCTGGCCGCTAACCCCGAGGGCCGCGTGGTGATTCTCTGCGGCCGCAGCGAAGAGGTGTACAGCCGCTTAACGGAGGCGTTCGCGCTGGCGCCGCGCGCCAAGGTAGTCGGTTTCACGGAACGGATGCCGGAGCTGCTCGCCGCCGCCGACGTGCTGGTCCATTCGACGGCCGGATTGACGGGTTTTGAAGCTCGCGTACGCGGATGCCAGCTGATCTCGTACGGTTGGGGCGTGGCACACATTCGCCTCAACAACGAGGCCTACGAACGCTTCGCTCTGGCAGAGGTTGCTCCTGATCGCTCTGCGTTGGCCGACGCCTTGGCGCGGGCGCTGCAGCGCCCGCGGACGATCGATCTCGCTTACGGCGAGCGCCCTTCGGCGGCCGCTGAAGTCTTGGCCTTGGCCGGGGGCGAGCAATGATCGCGCGCGCCGCAGCGCTCCTGGGCGCCGGCGCCGGTGCAGCGTGGTCGCTGCCGGCTTTGGCGCCGCTCGTTCCGGCGCTCGCGCAGGCGCTCGGCGTGCCGCGCCGCCGCGAGGGCGCCAGTGGAATTGCGCTGACCTTCGATGACGGCCCGCACCCGGAGGGAACGCCAGCGGTGCTTGATCTGTTGGCGGCAGCCGGCGCCAAGGCGACCTTCTTCCTCGTCGGCGAGCAGGCCCGAGCTTTCCCTGAGCTAGCCGAGCGAATTGCCGCCGAGGGCCACGAGATTGCAGTCCATGGCGATCAACATCGCGTGATGCTGCGACTGGCCCCGGCGATGATCGCCGCCGACCTTGACCGCGCGCGGGAGACGATCGGCGAGCTGACCGGTCAGCGCCCGCGCGTTCACCGGCCACCGCTGGGGATCTACTCCTACCCAGGGCTGAAGATTGTCCGCGAGCAAGGGCTCGAGCCAATGCTCTGGTCGCGCTGGGGGCGAGACTGGTCGGCCAAGTCCAACGCTGGTTCGATCAGCGAGATGGTGACGGCCGACTTAAGCCCCGGCGACGTCCTGCTGCTGCACGACGCCGACTGGTATAGCGACGCTGGCTGCTGGCGTAACACGGTTGCCGCGCTGCCAACGATCGTTCAGCGCGTGAACGCCAGCGGGTTGCAGTTTCAGACGCTCAGCGGCGCTTAGGCACTGAGGCGCGCTGCGGCTACGTCGTCGATCAATCCACGCCTGCGTGCCAGCGAGATGCCGGCGCTGGCGAGCGCGATTACCAGCGCAACGCCGGTGATCGTCAGCACGAAGAGCGAGCGGCCCGGCGTCGCAAGATGGAAGAGGTGGTGGCCCCAAGGCGTCATCACTGCGAAGACGAAGATCGCGCTGATCAGCGCTGAGCTGACGGCCGAGAGCATCCGCGTCTTCGGGTTGCGCCACATCAGTTCGATCAGCAGGAAGACGGCGAGCGCGGCGATCATCGTCACGGCCAGCGTCCCAACCTGCGCGTCGGGAAGTCCGAGCGAGTCGACGGCAATAACGTAGGCGGCAAGCATCGCCAGCGAACCGATCGCGTAAGCGAACGGCATTGCGACGCTCTTGCGAACACGGCTCAGCGCCGAAGAGACTCCTTCGGCGGCCTTGGCGGCTGGCTGCATCGGGACTGGCGCTGCAGCTTCGTCCTCGCGGCGCCACTGCACGTAGCGGCTTACACCGTCGGCGAAGGATGTCTCTGCCGTCCAACCGAGCTCCTCTTCGGCGCGGACGCCGCTCACTTCAACGCCGACGTAATCGGCGGTGCGCTGCTCGGTGTATTCAATTCCCGTTGGCGCGACGAGATCCTGGACTAGCTCGGCGATCTCAAGGATCGTCACCGAGCTGTCGCTGACAAGGTTGTAGGTGCGGTTGGCGGCGACAGGATCAAGCGCCTTGACGCAGCCCGAGGCCAGATCCTCAACGTAGACGAAGCGGCGCGACTGGTCGCCGGCGCCGGCAACGGTCAGCGCTTCGCCTGCCATTGCCTTGCCGACAAATGCCGGAACAACGGCTGCTGGCCGCGCGCGCGGGCCGTAAGGGATTCCGAAGCGCAGCACCGTGAACTCAAGGTCGTAGAGCTCGTTGTAGCTGCGGCAGTACATCTCACCGGCCAGCTTCGACGCGGTGTAAAGGTGGTTTGGCATGCCGAGGTTGCTCTCCTCGTCAACGCGCTCGCCCGACTCACCGGTGTAAACCCAGATCGTGCTGGCGTAAACGACGCGCTTGACGCCTGCGCCGCGAGCGGCCTCGAGCACGTTCAGCGTGCCGCGGGCGTTGGCTGCCTCAGATTCGACCGGCATCTTCGCGACCTCGTTGACGTCTGCTGCGGCGGCAAGGTGCATCACGGCGTCGCAGTCGCGCATCGCCAGCTCAAGCTTCGTCAGATCGCCGAGCTCGCCGAGCTCGGTCTGAATGTCATCGCGGAAGGGCGAAGGACGGCGGTCGTAGATGACCGGCTTGTGGCCAGCGTCAACGAGCTGATCGACTACATGGGAGCCGATAAAGCCAGAGCCTCCGGTTACAAGTACTTTCATTGCTTAATCTAGATCCGATCAGTCTTTGGCTGGCTGGTAATAGAGCGGGACGCACCAGTGGTTTGCCGCAACCCAGTCCGTATTGGGGAGTTCGACGTCAATTCCCATAATCCGGTGACAAGATTCGTCGTAAACCTTACCTGTTGAGCGGTCGACCTCCTCAAAGACGATGTACTTGTAGTAGCCAGAGGCCATTCCTTCGGGCATTTTGAGCCTATTGGGGTTCTCTGGATCGAGCACCGTGCGCGCGATCTCCTGCTTCCAGGCGACGATCTCCTCGAGCCGTTCGGTCTGTACTAGCCCGATCGCTGCGGTGAACTCGCTGAGGCGGAAGTTGAGGCCGAAGTGGGCGTAGTCGGGCTTGCCGTAGTTACGGAAGTGGCGCGCGAACTCGAGCAGCTCCTCGTTACCGCTGACGAGCATGCCGCCTTCGCCGGTGGAGATCGTCTTCGTGGCGTAGAACGAATAGACGCCAGCGTCGCCCCACGAGCCAGGCCGCTTCCCGTTCCAAGTCGCGCCGTGGGCGTGGGCGCAATCTTCGATCAGAAAAATTCCTTCGGCCTTGCAGAGCGCGGCGATCCGTTCAACGTCGAAGGCGATGTGGCCACCGATGTGAACCAGCATCACGGCCTTTGGCTTGTGCTCGGCGACCTTCGCCTCGAGGTCATCGAACGACATGCAGAGGTCCTCGCGGTTGCAGTCGACGAAGACGACGTTGGCGCCGGCGCTGATCGCCGCGTTTGGCGTCGCCATGAAGGTGTTCGATGGGCAGAGCACCGTCTCGCCGCGGACGCCGGCGAACTCCAGCGCCGCGAGCGCCGCTCCGGTCCAGCCCGAAAAGGCGACCGATCCGATCGAATGAAGATCGCCCCAGGCCTTCTCGAAGGCCGCCGTAAGGTCGCCCTCCGACCAGCGCTGCGAGTCAATTACGCCATCCCAAAGCTCGTGCAAGCGGGCACGGTCGCGCTGATCGAAACCGATCGAAAACTGGCTGTAGTCGGTCATCTAGATCTTCTGATCTACATCAACGGCTTCGTTGCCTGCAGGATCGCCTCGTCGAGGCCTTCGGTGCGCAGGTGTCCGATCGCTTGGTATCCGGGGTTCGTGACCATCTCAAGGAACTTCGCGCGGCTCGGATAGCGGATCAGCATTACCGAGTCCCAGTCCCAGCCTTCGGGGGCAACGAGCGCCGTTGAAGTCTCGCTGGCGTAGAGAATTTCAGCACCGACTTCGTTTAGGAAGTCGATCACCTTGGCGCCGTACTCGGCGTAGCTCTCGCGGCCACCGTCGGCCTTGTACTTGAGCATGTTGAGCATCACTACGGGGCCACCGTCGTCTTCTTCGACGTAGCGCTGGACGTCCTCTGGGCCTGGATCTACGGGCATTGGTATTCCTCTCGCGGGCT
>JBAXGJ010000062.1:0-6711 GCA_037139475.1 Actinomycetes bacterium | reverse complement strand
GCGGTCCGCACCGCACGAAGCCTACGCGCGCTGGTAGAACGAACGCGATGGGAGCCCTCCGTGACCGCGCATTTGCCGTCCTTCCGCTCCGCCTCAGATGGTGGCTCGGGCAGCGACGCGAATATCAACTTGCCGTTCGTTACCTCGACGGCCTCAGCGGCGTCGAGATCGGCGGCAGCGCGCACAATCGCTTCCCGGTCGACGCGATCAACATCGACCGCTACGCGCAGATGGACACGATCTACAAGGACGAGGAGCGGCGACTGTCGGGCCGCGCGCTTGCTGTTGACCTCGTCGCCCCCGGCGACAATCTGCCGCTAGAAGACAAGTCGGTCGACTTTGTACTCGCCTCACACGTGATCGAACATTTCCCCGATCCGATCGAGGCGTTGCTGGAGTGGGACCGCGTCGCCAGCAAGTACATCTTCCTCGTAGTTCCGCATCGCGACCGAACCTTCGATTCGGAGCGCGAACTGACTCCAGTCGACGAGCTGGTTGACCGACACGCGAATGGATTCAGCTCAGACGAGGACAAGCACTGGTCGGTTTGGAGCTGCGAATCGTTCGTTGAGCTCTGCCAGCGGATCGGGCTGAAAGTCGTTGAAACCGAGGACCCTGACAAGAAGGTCGGCAACGGTTTTGCGGTGGTGATTGCGACCGACGCAGAGTCACCGCTCAGTGCTCGGAGCTAACAGACCCTGCGATCTCTTCGTTGGCGGCGACCACTGCGCCAGCGAGTAACAATCCGATTAGGGCGAGTGCTGGCATCTCCCAATCCCAGTCGAGCCCGGCGTGAACGGCGAGCGCCGCTAGCGCCGCCAATGCCCCCGTCGCTTCAGTACGGCGCTGGAGCAGGACGTTTCGCCCTGCCCACGCAACCCCGCCAATGAAGAGCGCAAGCGCGATCAGTCCGAGTAGTCCTAGCTCGGCAGCTGTTTCGATGTAGAGCGAGTGAGCGTCGAGCGCAGGGTCGAAGAGTGTGCGATCGCGGCGCCAGACGACCCGGAACGAACTCGATCCATCACCGATCAACGGATCAGCGCGAAACATTCCACCAGCGACCTTCCAGTAGGAGTAGCGGTTGCTCTCGAATGAGGCGAGCCGGCGCGTATCGGCGCCAAAGCGTGGCTGACCATTGCTGCTTCCGTTTCCAGCTGCGGCGGCAATGAAGCCAAGTACGACGACGGCAGCCAGACCGGCAGCGAGTGCACGCGAAGCGGAGAGCGGAACGCCACCTGCGCGCTCGGCCCAGAGCCGACCCGCGACGATTGTCAGGAGCATCACGACGACTAGCGCGGCCAGCAGGATCAGCCCTTCGGCCTCGCGCGTGCCAAGTGAGCCCTGCAGAGTACGAACGCTAGGCAGCAGAGCTGCGACGACCGACGCCACGACCGCGCCGCCAATCGCGACCACCAGCGAGCGAAGTTGCCCTCGTTCGCGACTGAAGACGATCAGCAGAATCGCACCTACCGCAAGGCCCAAAAGCGCGCCGCGCGAGAAGGTTAGGTAGACGCCGACGCCGAGTGGCACCGACGAGCCGATAGCGGCCGCGCGCAGCCAAGCCGCTCGGCTGCTATCTGCAGCCACGCGGACCGCCAGAATGAACCCAACGGCGGCCAACATTCCGCTCGCGTTCCAGTAGGTCAGTGGCTGCTCTAGACGCCCAGCAGCAGATTGGCTTGCGGCTTCGTCTACCAGGCCCGGCAGAACACGTGCCGCAAGTGCATAACAGGTGATCAGCAGAGCGCCAGCTCCGAGCACTGGCTCCGCGAGCCTCAGCCCTTGTCGGCCGCGCAGCAGTGCGAGAGCGGCGATAAACGCGCCCAAATAGAGCAGCAGCCGCTGAAGGTCGGACTGAGCAAGGCTCCTCAACGGCGCCCAAAGGATTGAGAGACCAACGATCAGCGTCAATAACGCCAGCCCAAGCAGCGCGATCTGCCCCGGTCGCTGGCGCAGCCAGCGACCGCCGGTAAGCCAGGCGGCTGCCAATACCAGCAGCCAGATCGCCGCCCCGGCAATCAGCCGAGGCCCAGCGAAATACCCGCCCGAGAAGAACGCCAGCGCAGTTGGCGCCGCCAGCAGCAGGGCGCCAGCGGATAAGCGGAGAGCTGCAGCCATCGGCCGCGAGCGTAGTGAAAGTGGCGGCTCTATCGCGGTGATCACCTACCATCGCGGCGTGGCCATCGGCTCCAGCCCATTCCCTCTAGTTACACGCATCGCGCTCTCGATGCTCGCCGCGGCGATCGTCGCATGGCTTCTAATCAGCTGGAACGACGAGCGCCTGCAAACCGATGGCATCGTTCTGCTTGAGCAGCGGCCGCCGCAAACCTCAGCCGCGCTTGATCGCTTCCGCGCCGCCAAGCTGCTGAGCGCGAGCCTTCAGCCCGACGCATTCGTGGCCTCAGCGACCTTCATCGCCGGGGATCGCACGGCCGCCGTGGCAGAACTCGAAGCGCTGCTCCGGAGCGAACCTGAGAACCGGACCGGCTGGCTTCTTCTAGCCAACTGGCTCAGGGTCGATGATCCGGCAGCCTCGGCGCGTGCCTCGGCCCGCGCAGCAGCGCTAGACCGCATGGCGCCAGCGCCAACGAACTAGCTGTTAGCTGCGGATCCGGCCTTGACGGGCCAAACCACGGCCGCGTGCGCGTCGCGCCGCGACGCGGTGGCCCCCGTCGATCGAGCGGCCCGGGCCTTCTCCAAGCGTCTTCTCTACGACGGCGGCGAACTCGCTGCTGAAACGCTCAGGGCTGAAGCGCTGCGCCTGAGCAACGCAGTCCTCGGTTGCGAACGAGCCGGGATCGAACTGCTCAAGCACGGCGCAGAGCGAAGCGGGATCTGGTCGATCGAAGAAGAGGCCGGTCTTCGCTTCAACAACGGTCTCGAGCAGGCCACCGGCTCGTAGAGCGATTACGGGCCGCCCAGAAGCCTGAGCCTCGACTGCGGCGATGCCAAATTCTTCCGTCGCGGCGACGACCATCGACTGCGCGCCGCGGAGCAAAGCCTCGGCTTCGTAGTCGCTGACGCGGCCGGCGAACCGAACCGAAGGCCCCGCGAGCCGCTGCAGCCGGCGCGCGTCAGGCCCATCACCGGCCACGACGAGAGGAAGCCCGAGGCGACTGAAGGCGCGCACAACAACCTCAATCCGTTTGTGAGCGATCAGCTCCGATAGAACGAGGTGGTAATCCCCGACCGGCCCCGGCGAAAACCGCTCGATCTCAACCGGCGGGTAAATCACAGTTGAATCGCGAGAGAAGTAGCGCTCGATGCGCTGCTGCGTCGTCTTCGAGTTGGCGACGTAGGCGTCGACCCGTTGGGCGGCGATGAAATCCCACTGGCGCCAGCGGTGCATCACCTGGGCGAGAACCGGCCGCACGAGCGCGTTGCGCGCGTCGAGCGTCGCCTCACGTTCAGTCCAGGCGTAGCGAAAAGGGTTGTGGCAGTAGCTGACGTGAACGGCATTCTCATCCGGGATCACGCCATGCGCCCAAGCCGACGAACTTGAGACGACGAGGTCGTAGCCGCGCAGATCAAGCGACTCGATCGCCGCCGGGTAGAAGGGCAGCAGCGGGCGGAAGTTGCGAGCCGTGGGGCGCAGCTTCTGTAGGCCTGAGGTGATCACGTTGCGGTCCTCGAAGCGGCCTTGCGTGCCTACCGGGTCGTAGACCGCGGTGAAGATGTCGGCCTGCGGAAAGATCGCGCAGAGCTGCAGAAAGACGCGCTCAGCGCCGCGCAGGTCGAGCAGGAAATCATGAACCAGCGCAACGCGCAGGTTCTGTGTGGCGGGAATTGCGTACATCGAGCCTTTAACACTACCTACGCTGCCCACGCGGAGCAGCATGCGGTCGCCCGCCACGAATGATCTAACTTGCTCTCTTGATGCGAGTTGCAATTGACGCCCGCCACCTCGGCCAAGGCCGCGGGATCGCGCGATACCTCGAAGAGATGCTGGCCGCACTGGCGGCCAACTTCGTCGATGACGAATGGGTCGCGGTGGTGCCGGGAGATCGTCAGCTCGAGGTACCAACTGGAATAGAGCTACGCCGCACTCGCTTCTCATCAAAGCCACTCTTCGCCGCCTCGGCCCTAACCGGCCGCCCGCGGCTTGAAAAGCTCGCCGGCGGCGCCGATGTTTGCTGGCTCCCGGCGCCGGCGCCGGTTGCCTGTGGGCGCCGTACGCCGTACGTGCTCACAATCCACGATCTCTCATTCGAGCTCCGCCCAGACGACTTCACCGCCTACGAGCAGCGTTGGCTGAAAGCTGCTCGGCCGCGTCGGCTTGCCGAGCGCGCAACCCGCGTTGTGGTGGACAGCGACGCGACAGCGGCCGACATGATCGCCGCCGGCTGGCCAGTGGCTGGCGACGAGCTAACGGTGATTCGAGCCGCGCCATCGGCTCCCGTCAGCGTCGAGGCCGGCGCGGAGATAGACCTCGGCAGTTCAAGCCCTTACCTGCTCTATGTCGGCGCGCTTGAACCACGCAAGGGGATCGACACGCTGGCAGAGGCAATCCCAATCGCCCGCCGCGCAGGGCTAACCGCTCCGCTGATAGTTGTCGGCGAGGGCAGACTTGCAAGCGAGCTGGAGGGCGTCGCCGGCATCCGCCGCGTCGGCCGTCAGAGCGACGAGCAACTCGCTGGCTGGTACGAGGGCGCGCTCGCGCTTGTGATGCCGTCCCGGCTCGAAGGTTTTGGCCTGCCTCCAGTTGAGGCAGCTGCGCACGGCGTGCCGAGCGTTATCAGTGACCTGCCCGTCTTCCACGAGACTCTCGGCGACGCTGCACTGACCTTCCCCGTTGGCGACGCCAGCGCGCTCGCCAAGGCGCTGGTGCTGATCAGCGGCGACGCAACTCTTCGCGACCGAATCGGCGCTCAGGCCCGCGAGGCAGTTAGCGGGCTGAGCTGGGCCAGCGCTGCCGCGTCGCTGCGGGCAGTATTGGCTGACGCCGCGGGGCTGGGCCGATGAGCTTCGCGATCTCGATCGTGCTCCACAACTCGGGTCGCGAGCTACAAGCGCTGCTGGCCTCAATCGACACTCATCTCGCGAGTCGCCCGCAGGTCATCTGCGTCGACAGCGGCTCATCCGATGACGGCGCCGAAGTGGCGCGCGTCTGGGGCGCAGAGGTAGTTGTGATGGAAGGAAACCCCGGCTATGGAGCTGCCAATAACGCCGCAATCGAGCTGATCAACGAAGCCGTGACCATTCTTCTCAATCCAGATTCGCTGCTGATCGACGACAGCCTCTCGCGACTCGCTGCAATCGCCGGCGGCAGAAGAGCGCTGATCGCGCCGAAGCTGTTGAACGATGACCGCTCGGTTCAGGACAGCGCCCATCCGCTGCCTGGCGGCCGCGACGGTTATCTAGCCGCGCTGACCGTTCCCCGGCTGCTCCCCGCGCCCCTGCGCAACCGACTGCAGCCGTTCCGTGCGAGTCAGCCGATCGAGGTCGGCTGGGCGATCGGCGCTTGCCTCGCCGCGCCGACCTCGTTGCTGCGCCAGCTCGGGCCCTTTGACGCCGATGACTTCCTCTTCGCTGAAGACCTCGACCTCTGCCTTCGCGCCCGGGCCCAGGGAATCCCAACCATCTTCGACCCAGCGGCCGCGCTGGTCCACAGCGGCGCGCACACAAGCTCGGGAGCGATCGAGCAACAGCGCTTGGACCTTCAGGCCAGCCGCCGACGTGAGGTGATTGCCAGCCAGCTCGGAGAATTTGCCCTGCGTCGCGACGACCGTAGCCAAGCATTGACCTTCAAGTTGCGCGCGGCAACAGGCCGCGACAGGACGCGAAACAAGATGCTGCTCGCCGCCCTGCGGCGCGCTCAGAACAGATCGAGCTGAGGAGCGCCGCTCTCTGGCGCGGGGTGTGTCTCTTGGCCCGGCACCGGCTCCGCTTTGAGTACGACCGCCGCGGCCTGCTGAGGCGCGCCGTCGGCAATCATCTTCGGCAGCCGTGCAAAGTCTTCGCGCAACAGCTCTAGGTTCGGCCTGCGGTAGAGCGCCGCGGCCGGGTGAAAGACGGGATATAGCCAGACCGACCGCTGACCAAACGAGCGGAGCTCGGCCTGGCCATGGATCGCAGTGATGCCCGCATCGTCCTCGCGCAGCAACTTGGTCGCAAAGTTGCCGAGCGTAACGACGACGACCGGCTTAACCAGTTCGATCTGGCCGCGCAGGAAGTGGGAGCAGTTGGCGATTTCATCGCTTCGCGGATCCCTGTTCTCCGGCGGCCGGCACTTCAGCACATTCGCGATGTAGACCTCGTCGCGCGTTGTCCCAATTGCCGCCAGTAGATCGCCGAGCAGTTTTCCTGATGCGCCAACGAACGGGACGCCGTCACGATCCTCACTCGCGCCGGGTGCTTCGCCGACAAACATCAGCTGCGCGTCGGCGTTGCCGGAGCCGAACACGACCTGGCTACGGCTGGCAACAAGCTGAGGGCAGAGTTCGCAGCGATTGGCCTCAGCACAGAGGCTTTCGAGGGCAATCGCCCGTTCTTCGCTCGATGCGCCCGTATTCACAACGATTGATGCTATCTGGGGGTGCTCACTGCTACCTTTTGACCTGTGGCCGTAACCCTCGGGTGCGGACCGTGTAATGGCAGTTGGAGTTGGTATCCGAACAACCACTTAATGCGCGACCGGTATCTCGTAAGGGAACTGGACCGAAATGACAGAACGCATCGTTCAAACGATCCGAACAGTCCCCGAGCTAAGGG
>JBAXGJ010000061.1:0-6748 GCA_037139475.1 Actinomycetes bacterium | reverse complement strand
CGGTGCCCGCGTCAAGGGTTCGGTTTCAGTCCGGGCTACGCGCTCGGGCAGCTACGTCTGCACGATCCATCGCGGCATGAAGCTTTCAGTCAACGTTCGATAGAGGCCAACAGGCGCTGTGCGGCGCCGGTCTACTACCATCGCGAGGTGCGCCTAAGCGGGCGCGCCTCGCTTTTTTTATGACCGCCGCCACCTCGACCCAAAAGATCCGCGTTGTCGTCGCCAAGCCAGGCTTGGACGGTCACGACCGCGGCGCCAAGATCATTGCCCGCGCCTTGCGTGACGCTGGCATGGAAGTGATCTACACCGGCCTCCACCAGACGCCGGAGCAGATCGTCGAAACGGTTGTCCAGGAGGACGCCGACGCGATTGGCCTCTCGATCCTCTCAGGCGCCCACATGACGTTGGTGCCGAAGATCGTTGAGCTGCTCCGCGCCCAAGGAATCGACGACGTCGTCGTAACCGTCGGCGGCACGATTCCAGCCGACGACATCCCGCAGCTCAAAGAGCTCGGAGTCGCAGCCGTCTTCACGCCCGGCGCACCAACTCAGGAAATAATCGACTTTCTCGTTAGCGCCGTAGGGGAGAGAGAGCCTCGTTAGTCCCGCAGCTCCAAACCCGACTGACTAGTCAGTCAACGCCACCGATACACTTTTAAACAGACCGAAATAGGAGATTGACGAAGTGAAAATTTGCGTTCTCGTTAAGGAAGTACCGGACGCTGCCGTCCAGAAAAAGATCGACCCTTCAACGGGCCGGATGGATCGCAGCGGCGAAAAGAACCTCAACCCATATGACACGCACGCGATCGAAGCTGCGATGCAGCTGAAGGAGAGCGGAGCGATGGCCGTCGATGAAGTCGTCGCCGTCACAATGGGCCCCGATTCGGCTGAGCGCGCGCTGCACAAGGCCGTCTCGCTCGGCGCCGACCGCTCGATCCACCTAGCCGACGATTCACTTGCCGGTTCAGACGTCGCAGCCACTGGCTACGCGCTCTCGAAGGTGCTTGAGAAGGAAGCCCCCGATCTAGTTCTGCTCGGTCAGCAGTCAGATGACGGCGAGTGCTACACAATCGGCGCCGTCGTTGCCGACCATCTCAAGTTCCCATCGCTTACCCAGGTAATCAAGATTGACGTCGACGGCGGCACGAAGCTGCGCGCCGAGCGTCAGGCTGAGTACGGCTACGACACGGTTGAGATCAACCTGCCGGCCGTGATCTCCGTCGGAGACGCGATCAACGAGCCGCGCTATCCGTCGCTCAAAGCGATCATGGGTGCGAAGAAGAAGCCGCTGGAGAAGGTTTCAGTCGGCGACGCAGGGATCGACGCCTCGAAGGTTGGCGGCGACAACTCTGCAGCACAGTGGACCGGCTCGAGTGAGCCGCCAAAGAAGGAAGCAGGACGAATCATCGAAGACGAAGACACAGCCGAGACGGTCGAACAGATCGTTGCCTGGCTCGACGAGAGGAAGCTGATCTAAATGGCGAACATTCTGGTTTACGCGCTGCAGTACGAGGGCGCCTTCAATAAGAACTCTTTGGGCGCCGTTTCGGAGGCCGCGAAGCTGGCCGCTGAGCTCGGTGGCGAAGCACACGCAATCGTCGTCGGTCAAGCGATTAGTGAGGAACTAGCCGGCACGCTCGGCAACTACGGAGCGACGAAAGTCTTGAACGTCGAGGGCCCTGAAGGGCTCGCGCAGCCGGTCGTTGACGCAATGGCCGCCGCGATCACAGGCGGCGACTATGGCTATGCGATCTTCGGCGGAGGGCTGCTCGGTTTCGAGGTTGGAGCTGGCCTCGCTGCCCGACTCGATGCAGGCGTGGCAATGGAGATCACGGCTGTTCGTGCAGAGGGCGGCAAGCTCGTCGCCGAGCGCCCGATCCTCGGCGACTCAGCGATCTCGCAGATCTCATTCCGCAGCGACCTCGGCATCATCATCAGCCGCCTGAACGCCTTCGAGATCAAGGAGACCGGCGGCAGCGCCGCAGTCGAATCGCTCAGCGTCGAGTTCTCACCGTTCTCAGGCCAGGCAACGATGATCACTCGCGGCGAGCAGCGTGGCGCCGACGTTGACATCGAAGGAGCCGACGTTCTGATCGCCGGCGGCCGCGGCCTCGGCGCAGAGGAAGGCTTTGAGCTCTGCGAAGCTCTCGCCGGCGCATTCGGTGGCAACTCGGCGGTGGCAGCAACGCGTGCCGTTGTTGACGCCGGCTGGTTCCCTTACGCCGGGCAGATCGGTCAGACCGGCAAGACGGTCGCGCCGAAGCTCTACCTCGCGGCCGGCATCTCTGGCGCGATTCAGCACAAGGTCGGAATGCAGGGCGCTGAGAACATCGTCGCGATTAACAAGGATGCAAACGCGCCGATCTTCGAGTTCAGCGACCTCGGCATCGTCGGCGATCTCAACAAGATCATGCCGAAGCTGACCGAAGCCGTTAAGGCCAAGAAGGGCGCCTGATCTCGATGGCAGGGAAGAACGGCAAAGTCGTCCCAGGGTCATATCCACCGCCGGTTGATTCGCCGGAAGAGTTCATCAAGCGCGAGCTTGATGCTGAAGATGAGCGGATCGACGTCGGCGTGGCGATCGTTGGCGGCGGTACTGCAGGCCTCGCCTGCGCCAACCGCCTGCTCGATCTGCTGGCCGATGACCCGGAGACGATGGAGCGGCTTGGCGAGGTTCCTGTTGCCGTAATTGAGAAGGCCAAGACCTGCGGCGGTCACAACCTCTCCGGCGCTGTGATGCGCCCCGAGGCGCTGCAGAAGCTCTTCCCAGACGTAAGCCGTGAGCAATGGCGCGAAGAGGGCTTCGCTTTCGGCGAGATCAAGAAGGAAGCCGTCTACCTGTTGCCCAACAGCAAGATGAAGGTTCGTATCCCGCCGCCGCCACCGCTGAAGAACCATGGCAACGAGTCGATCTCGGTTGCCGGTATGTGCCGCTTCATGGCCGCTAAGGCGGAGGAGAAGGGTGCCTACCTGCTAACCGAAACTGCGGCCGCCCAGCTACTCGTTGAGGACGGCACAGTGCGAGGCGTTCGCTCCGGCGACAAGGGCCGCGGCAAGGAAGGCGAGCAGCTCGGAAACTTTGAGCCTGGCGCCGACGTAACCGCGCAGGTGACGGTTCTCTCTGAAGGCTGCTGGGGCAGCCTCACCGGCGCCGCAATTCGCGAGTTTGAGCTTGCCGCAGGACGCGAGCCGCAGGTTTGGGAGCTCGGCGTAAAAGAGGTTTGGAAGGTTGACAAGCCGCTCGACCGCGTGATCCACACCGTTGCTGGTTGGCCGCTGAAGATCTCGGCCAAGTACCACCAGATCGGTGGCTCTTGGATCTACCCGATGAAGGATGAGAAGACCGGTGATGACCTCGTATCGATCGGCTTCGTGATCGATCTCGACTACGCCGACGCAACCACTTCAGCCCACGATCTGCTGCAAACCTTCAAGACGCATCCGATGGTCAAGAAGATTCTCGAAGGCGGCGAGCGCGTCGCCTGGGGCGCCAAGGCGCTGCCTGCCGGTGGCTACTGGGCGATGCCGAAGCTCTCGATGCCCGGCGCAGTCGTCGTTGGTGACGCCGGAGGAATGGTCAATACGGCCGCTTTGAAGGGTCTCAACTACGCGATCGAATCCGGCATCACGGCGGCCGAGGCGATCTACGCCAATCTCGCCCGCGGCGAGGCGCTAGATAATTACGAGGACGCGATCGAGGAGTCGGTCGTCGGTAAGGATCTCTACGAGGTTCGTAATGTTCGTCAGCCATTTGCAAAGGGCCTGATCAAGGGCGGGCCGCTGGTCAACCTGATGATCGCCACGAAGGGTCACTTCCCTGCTGGCCGCTGGTCGCTGCATCGCAACGACGCTCAGCCGATGTTCATCGGCAAGACTTCCGAGGGGTACGTAAAGCCGGACGGCAAGTACACCTTCGACAAGCTCTCAAGCGTCTTTATAACCGGCAACCAGACGCGCGACGACGCGCCCAATCACATCCGCGTGCAGACCCACGTTCCGCGTGAAGTCGCCGAGACGTGGAAGTGGATGTGCCCGGCCGGCGTCTACGAAATTCCTGAGGACGCACCTGAAGAAGGGCTAGTTGACGTGATCGTCAATTACACAAACTGCATCCAGTGCGGTGCGATTACCGCCAAGGGTGGCCGTCTCACGGCTCCTGAGGGTGGCGACGGCCCGCTCTACCAATTGACGTAATCTGCCGCCCAGAGCGCAACCATTGGGCTATAGCTGTGTTAATGAGGTCGTATGCATTCACTTCGAGCAACAATCTGTGCCGCATCGGTCGTAGCTTTTAGCCTCGTCGCGCCGCTCTCCGCGGTTGCCGACACGGTCACGCCGCTGACTCCAATGCCGGCCGATCCGGCCCCCGCAGTCTCTTCGGCGAAGGGCAGCGCCGTCGTCAAGCTGGACGCCTGCACGGTTGGCGGCAGCAACGGCCGCTCGGCCAGCTTCAGCTCGAAGATGGAAGGTGGCACTAGCGCTTCAATGGAGCTCCAATTTGACCTCTTCACGCGGCCGATCAGCGGCGGCGAATGGACGGCCGTTAAGGGCGTGCCGAAGTTCGGCGTCTGGGATCATCCGAGTAGCAGCAGCGTTGTATGGTCGAAGAGCGTTGGCGGCCTGACCGTCGGCCAGAGCTACCGCGTGCTCGTTACCCACCGCTGGCTCTCGAAGAGCGGCCGCGTAATTAGGCGCGTCGTGTTGCCATCAGCGGTCTGCGACCAGCCTGACACGCGCCCCGACCTAACGGCAAGCTTCGTTGGTGCACGAGCACTTAGCAGCGGCAGCACGCTCTACACGCTGATCGTTCGCAACATCGGCTTCGGTGCCGCCAGCGGATTCAGCGTCGCGATGCGCGTCAATGGCGTCGAGCTTCCGACCGCTCGCGTGGCATCGCTCGGCGCGCGCAAGTCTCGTCTCGTGACGTTCACGGCCGCAGGCTGCAAGAGCGGCTCGATTCTGCGCGGTGAAGCCGACTTTTCGAAAGAGGTTGCTGAGCCCAACGAGGCCAACAACGTGATCGAAACTGCCTGTCCTTCGATGGGCGGCTAGACTTCTCAACCGATGAAGACCGATCTGCACCCTGAGTACGTTGAGTCGCAAGTTCGTTGCACCTGTGGCAACGAGTTCGTGACGCGCTCAACCGAGTCTGAAATTGGCGTTGAAATCTGCTCCGAGTGCCACCCGTTCTACACCGGCCGTCAGAAGCTGGTCGACACCGGTGGCCGCGTTGAGCGCTTCCGTCGCCGCGCCGCCAAGCGCTCCGGCGTCGGCTCCTGACCGGAGCCCCTGTGTCAACGGCGCAGACCCCATCGGCTACTGCGCTCGACGCCGAACCGGCCGAGTGGGTCGCCACGCGCGACGCGCCGATCGGCGGCCAAGCAGTACTCGAAGGAGTGATGATGCGCGGAGTAGGCGGCTGGGCCGTTGCCGTCCGCTCGCCGGCGCCGCACCAGATCGACGCTGAAGGCGATCGGATCGATCCCAATGACCCGCCGACCGGTGAGATCAAGGTCGAGAGCACCGCCGTCAGCTCCGTTCTTGGCCGTCACCGCGTGCTCCGTCTGCCGATCATCCGTGGCGTCGTCGCGCTTGGCGAATCGCTGCTGATCGGCTTCCGCGCGCTCGGCATCTCAGCCAACGCTCAGCTACCGGACGAAGAGGAGCCGATCTCAGGCTTCATGTGGGGATTGACGATTCTCTTCTCGCTGGTGCTCGCCGTCGGACTCTTCTTCATCATCCCGGTCACGGCTACCAACCTGATCAAAGACCAGCTCGACTCGGCGGTTCTCTTCTGGATCGTCGAAGGCGTACTGCGCACGGCGATCTTCCTCGGCTACCTGATTCTGCTTTCGAAACTACGCGACCTGCGCCGCACCTTTGAGTACCACGGCGCTGAGCACAAGACGATCTCCTGCTACGAAGCAGGGCTAGAGCTGACGCCCGAGAATGCGCAGCGCTTCTCAAGGCTGCACCCGCGCTGTGGCACCAGCTTCCTGCTGATCGTGATGATCGTTTCGATCTTCGTTTTCTCGCCGCTCGGCCTGCTGCCGTGGTGGGCACTGATCGCCAGCCGCATCGTTGGCATTCCGTTGATCGCTGGGATCTCGTTCGAGATCATCAAGTTTGCTGGCAAGCACCGCACGCACAAGGCCGTTCGTGCGCTTATTTGGCCAGGCCTGAAGCTGCAGCTGCTGACGACGCGCGAGCCGACGCTGGACCAGCTCGCGGTGGCAATCGTCTCGATCGAAGCGGTGCTTGCGCTCGAGACCGGCGACGAGAGCGACGCCGACCTCGTTGGCGTCGAGATCGCCGCTTAGCGGCGCCGATTTCGCGCGCGCCAACCTGCCGCGGCGCTCGCGGCTAGCCTAAGCAAAGCCGATGATCGAGTCACTCGTAACCCAGATCGAAGCGCGATTCGCCGAACTCTCTCGGGAAATCACCGACCCGGCAGTGATCGCCGACCGCGAGCGCTACGCCCAGGCCGGCCGCGAGTACAGCCGCCTCGAGCAGCCTGCCAAGCTGGCCGAGGCATGGCGGCGTGCCACCGACGACGCCGCGGGCGCGCAGGAGCTGATCGCCGAAGGTGGCGACGACGCTGAGGCTCACGAGATGTTGTCGCAGGCACGCGGGCAGCTCGAGACGATCGAGGAAGAGCTCCGTCTCGCGATGGTCGAGACCGACCCCAACGACGGCAAGAACGTGATCATCGAAATTCAGGGCGGCGCCGGCGGCGACGAAGCGGG
>JBAXGJ010000060.1:0-7082 GCA_037139475.1 Actinomycetes bacterium | reverse complement strand
GCCGAGAAAGGCTCTGCGATCTGCGGCATGGCGATGACCGAGAAGCAAGGCGGCTCCGACGTGCGCGCCAACACGACAACGGCTAAGCCACTCAATGGCGGCGGCCCAGGGGCCGAGTATGAAATCGTCGGCCACAAGTGGTTCTGCTCGGCGCCGATGAGCGACCTCTTCTTGATCCTCGCTCAAGCGCCCGAGGGAATCTCCTGCTTCGCAATGCCGCGGATCCTGCCCGACGGTTCACGCAACAAGATCAGCATCGAGCGGCTCAAAGAGAAGCTCGGGAATCGCTCCAACGCATCGAGCGAAGTTGAGTACGACGGCGCGATCGCGCGGATGGTCGGCGAGCCCGGCCGCGGCGTTCCAACAATCATCGAGATGGTCGCCCACACTCGGCTTGACTGCGTTCTTGGCGGCGCCGCCGGAATGCGCACTGCCGTAGCGCAAGCGACTTGGCACGCCGCCCACCGCGCCGCCTTCGGCAAGCAGCTGATCGACCAGCCGCTGATGACGAACGTGCTCGCCGACCTCGCACTGGAGTCCGAGGCCGCGACAGTAATGGCGATGAGGCTGGCTCGCGCCTACGACGAGGCAGAAGGCGACGCGGCTGCCTCGCAGTTCAAGCGCCTGGCAACCGCAGTTTCGAAGTACTACGTCTGCCAGCGCGCGCCCCAGCATGCGTTCGAAGCGATGGAGGTGCTCGGCGGCGCCGGCTACGTCGAGGAGTCGGGAATGCCACGGCTCTACCGCGAGGCACCGCTCAACTCAATCTGGGAAGGCTCCGGCAACGTGATCGCGCTCGACGTGCTGCGCGCGCTGCGCCATGAGCCTGAATCGCTGGAAGGCTTCTTCACCGAGCTAGACCTCGCGGCCGGCGCAGACGCGCGCCTCGACGCAGCGACATCGCGGCTTCGCAGCGAGTTCGAAAACGGCGACGAACTTGAATTCCGCGCCCGCACTGTCGTCGAACAGATGGCAATCGCGCTCCAAGGCGCGCTGCTCGTCCAGCACGGCCCGAGCGCCGTTTCAGACGCTTTCTGTGCCGCGCGCCTAAGCGAAAACCGCGGCCTCAATTACGGCGGGCTACCGAGCGGCGTTGACGCCGCCACGATCGTCGCGCGCCATACGCCACAGGGCTAGGCACGACCCTGCGAGGATAAGAAGATGTTCGGTGAGCGCTCAATCAAGCTGTTCAGCGTCTTTGGCATCCGAATCGGAGCCAACCCAAGCTGGTTCATCTTCCTGTTCCTGATGATCTACTGGCTCTCCGGTTACTTCAGCGACATCCTGATCGGCTCCTCAAACACGCTCTCTTTCGGCATTGCGATCGCTGCGACGCTGCTCTTCTTCGTCTCGCTGCTGCTGCACGAGCTTGGCCACGCGCTGGCCGCGCGCCGCGAGGGCATCTCAACCTCTGGCATCGACCTTTGGCTCTTTGGCGGCGTCGCCAAGCTCTCGCGCGACTCACATTCGCCGGGCGAAGAGTTCAGGGTCGCTGCCGCCGGCCCAGCAGTGACGGCGATCATCGTCGTGCTCTGTCTCGTGATCGCCGCGGTCGCCTCGCAGACAGCCGACATCGTCGACACCGCCACCTTCAGCGTGATCGCGACGACACCGTTCACGGCGCTGATCGCATGGCTGGCGATCGTCAACGTCGCGCTGCTGCTTTTCAATCTTGTCCCCGCCTTCCCACTCGACGGCGGCCGGATCGCGCGCTCGGTCGCTTGGAAGGTGACCGGCGAGCGCGGCAAGGGAACCCGCTTCGCTGGCTACCTCGGCCAAGGCTTCGGCGTGATCATGATTGGGCTTGGAATCTACGCCGTGATGCGCGGTGATCTTGTATCTGGACTTTGGTTCGCGGTGCTCGGCTGGTTCCTCGCCTCAGCCGCCCGCGGCGCCGTTGCCAGCAGCCGTTTTACAGACGAGATCGAAGGGATCACGGTCGCCGACGTGATGGACTCCGAACCGATCGCAATCCCCGCGTCGATGGCCGCAATCGATGCCGACGAGCAGTTCTTCGCTCGCTTTCAATGGCCGTGGTTCGCGGTTGTCGATCAGCTCGGGCGCTTTGAAGGGATCCTGACCGCTGAAGCCGTCGACGCTGAGATCCGCGCCGCAAGGCCGACGACCGCGGTTGGGCAGCTGCTCGACGCTGCCGCCAGCGAGGCCAGTGCCGTCCCGCGCGAAGCGCCGATCGAGTCGCTGCTAACGATCGACGCACTGAAGCGGATCGGGGCGGTACTTGTCGTCGACAGCGAGAGCCGCCTCTGCGGCGTCGTCACAGCGCAGCAGCTCGAGCGCGCGCTTGACGCCGCAGTACCTCACAGCTCCTGACGCGAGAACTTCCGTACGATCCCCCGCTGATGGAACTTCCCGTTCTCTACGCGATGCGCTCATCGCTCTACTCGGCAAAGGCGCGCTCCTACCTGATCAAGCAGAGGATCAACTACATCGAGCGCCCTCCAGGCGACCCGCGCTTCCCCGCCGAGGTCGTGCCGGAGATCGGCCGCTGGATCATCCCCGTGCTTCAAACCGCCGACGGGCAGCTGATCCAAGACACCTGCGACATCATCGATCACTTCGACGCCGAGATGCCGCCGGAGCGCTCGGCCAAGCCGCCTGCCGGCGTGCAGAACGTCGTCACGCGCGTGCTCGAAATGTTCGGCAGCGAAGGCTTGATGCGCCCGGCGCTCCACTACCGCTGGAACTTCGACGGGCTGAACATGCCGTTCGTCGGTGAGGACTTTGGCCGCGGGCTGATGCTGGCGGACGGATCATCCACGTTCGCTTTTGGCCCCGAGATCAATGCCAGCGATGGCGCCGCTGCCCGCGCCGAAGTTTCAAAGTTTGCAGCCGACCGAATGCGCGCCTTG
This sequence comes from Actinomycetes bacterium, assembly GCA_037139475.1. Lineage (GTDB taxonomy): Bacteria > Actinomycetota > Thermoleophilia > Solirubrobacterales > Solirubrobacteraceae > F1-60-MAGs163. The sequence goes on along the minus strand of JBAXGJ010000060.1, from coordinate 4,212 downwards.
ACGCTCGACTTCGGAGTCAACCCCGAGACGATCCCCGAAGTCGAACGCTCCTACCACGAGTTCCTAGCACTGCTCAGTGCCCACCTCGAGACCACCCCGTACATGCTCGGCGGCCGCCCCACGCTCGGCGACTTTGGCTTGATCGCCCCGCTCTACGCCCACCTTTCACGCGATCCAGACCCCTCGCTGATTATGAAGCGTGAGGCATGGCCAGTCTGGCGCTGGGTTGAACGGATGAACTCGCCGGTCACCGACAGCGGCGAATATGGTGAGGTTCCGTTCGAGCTCTTCGCTGAAGACGCGATCCCCGAGACGCTGACCGCGCTGCTCGCTTACATCGGCCGCGAGTTCGCCGCCGAGGTGGAGGCCCACGTCGGCTTCATCGACGACTGGCTGGCTGAGAACGACGAGGTCGAAGAAGGCGACGTAGTCGGCGGCAAGCCCCACAAGCGCTCGCTTGGGCTGGTTACTTGGAACTGGCATGGCCACGAGATAACAACGAACGCGATTCCGTACCGACTACTCCACCTACAGCGGATTCAGGCTGCCTTCGCGGAGGCCAACCCTGAAGCTCAGGCGGCAGCGAGCTCGATACTTGATCAAGCGGGTCTGAGCGGGCTGCTGGAGCTCAAAGCGCGGCGCGAGGTTGCTCGCTCCAACAACCGTGAGGTTTGGGGCGCGGAGCAGCAACCGGTTGTCCCCGCCTAGCGGCCGACCGGCACTCCGGCGCGCCAGCCGCGGCGATACCGTGACCCTGCCAGAGCCTTCTGCCGTATACCATTCAGCAACAGCGGATCGCCATCTTGGACGCTTCCGCTGGACACGAAACACGACCCCAACGGAGCTATGCCCGCATACGACGTATTAATCATTGGAGCCGGTCTCGCAGGGCAGCGCGCTGCAATTGCCGCCGCCAAGACAGGCGCCACGGTCGCGATCCTTTCCAAGGTCCACCCGGTTCGCTCCCACTCGGTCGCTGCGGCAGGAGGAATCAACGCAGCGATCAACCCCGTTGACGACTGGCGCTCGCACGCCTACGACACAATTAAAGGCTCCGACTACTTGGGCGATCAGGACGCAATCGAGATCATGTGCCGCGAGGCTCCTGCCGAAGTGATGTGGCTTGAGCACGCCGGCGTCACATTCCACCGCAACGAGAAGGGTGAAATGGATCTGCGCGCCTTCGGCGGCGCCTCGATGAAGCGCACCGCCTACGTCGCCGACATCACCGGCCAAGCACTGCTGCACGTGCTCTACGAGCAGCTGATGAAGCACCACGAGGTAATCGACCGCTTCGAAGAGTGGTTCGTCACTTCGCTGATCACAAGCGAGGAAGGCGAATGCGTTGGCGCCGTAGCACGCGAGATCCGCAGTGGCAAGATCGAAACTTTCACCGCCAAGGGCGTGATCCTCGCCTCCGGTGGCGCCGGCCAATGCTTCCAGCCAACGACCAACGCTTTGATCTGCACCGGCGACGGAATCGCTCAGGCTTACCAGGCCGGCGCGCCGCTGATGGACATGGAGATGATCCAGTACCACCCGACGACGCTGGCAGAGAACGGCTTCCTGATTACCGAGGGCGCGCGCGGCGAAGGCGCCTACCTGCTCAACTCTGAAGGCGAGCGCTTCATGGAGAAGTACGCGCCAAACAAGATGGAGCTTGCCTCGCGTGACGTCGTCTCACGCGCCGAACAGACAGAAATTCTCGAAGGGCGCGGCGTCGGCCCTGACAAGCAAGGCATCTACCTCGACATCACCGTCGTGCCGCGCAAGCGCACGCTCGAAGCGCTGCGCGAGATCGTCAACATCGGCAAGGACTTCGCCGGCGTCGACATCACGCGCGAGCCGATCATCATCCAGCCCGGAATGCACTACATCATGGGCGGCGTCAAGACCGACTTCAATGGCGCCACGCCGCTACCGGGGCTCTACGCGGCCGGCGAAGTGGCCTGCGTATCGGTCCACGGTGGCAACCGACTCGGCGCCAACTCGCTGCTCGACACCTTGATCTTTGGCCGCCGCTCAGGTGAGCACGCCGCCGAGCGCGCGCTTGAGATGAAGATGCCTACCGTCTCCGACCAGCAGCTAAAGAAGGACCGCGAGATGATCGCCGAGATTCTTCAGCGGCCGAAGAGCGGCCGCCGCGTCTCAGAGATCAAGCAGGAGCTTGGTGAGACGATGAATCGCTACGCCGCCGTCTATCGCGACGAAGCCGGGCTGCAGAGCGCTCATGAGATCGTCCGCCGCCTCAAAGAAGAGTCGAAGACGGCCTACGTCGACGATAAGGGCGCGGTCTTCAACCAGGATGTGCTCGGCGCGATTGAGCTTGACTACATGCTCGACTGCTCGGAGGCAATCGTCGTCGCCTCATTGGAGCGTAAGGAGTCACGCGGCGCCCAGTTCCGTACCGACTTCCCCGAGCGCAATGATGCTGAGTGGCTCAAGCACATCGACGTTTCACGCAACGGTGGCGACGCGCCGAAGGTCTCCTACTCAGAGGTCACAATCACCGACTGGCAGCCCGAAGCCCGCACCTACTAAAACCCCGCACGAGAAAGAAACAATGGCCGAATTCAAGCTCAAGATCCGCCGCTACGACCCGGAAACAGGCGCTGCGCCTTACTGGGACGAGCACACCGTTGAGCTGGAGCCCCACCGCTCGGTGCTGGAAGGAATTCTTCAGGCCCGCAATGAGAAAGACGGCTCAATCGGCGTTCGCTGCTCGTGCCGCTCAGCGATCTGCGGCTCCTGCGGTGTGCGCGTCAATGGCAAGCCTGGCCTCGCCTGCCACACCCACCTCGATGACGCGCTAGCGAGCGCCGGTGAGGATGGCGTGATCGAAGTTGAGCCGATGGGCAACATGCCGATCATCAAGGATCTGATCGTCGATATGGACGCCGTCCACTGGAAGAAGATCCAGCGCGTCACGCCATGGCTGATCGGCAAAGAGCCTGTTCCGGAGCGCGAATACATCGTCTCGCGCGAATCGATGATCGACGTAACCCAATCGATGGCCTGCATTCAGTGCGGCGCCTGCGTCTCCGACTGCCTCTCGATGGAAGTTGATCCGCTCTTCGTCGGCCCCGCCGCGCTGGCCAAGAGCTACCGCTTTGTCGGCGACCCGCGCGACGCCGCTCACGAGCAACGGCTGAAGGACCTAGGCGAAGACAAGCACGGCATCTACGACTGCACGCACTGCTTCAAGTGCATCGAGGCCTGCCCGAAGGGCGTAGCGCCGATGAACCAGATCATGCGCCTGCGCCGCATCGCCGGCAACGACTTCCACATCAAGGACCGCAACAACGGTGAGCGCCACGAGGCGGCATTCGTCAAGAACATTGAGAAGAACGGCATCCTCCACGAGGCCGACCTGCTGCCTGATTCATACGGTGGCAAGTTCAACCCGCGCGCAGTGCCGGAGCTGATCGCCAGCCTGCCGATCGTCGTCACAGCCCTGCTGCGGCGCAAGATGACTCCAGCCAAGGCGTTGCTCCATCCGCACGAGGCGCCCGATGGAGTGAAGAGGATTTACGAGATCGTCGAAGGGCGCGAGAAGCGCAACGAGTTCAACCTCTACATCAGCGGCACCGACGCCGACAACGAAGGCACCGCCGAGGTCGCCGAGGCGATCGAAGCTGCCGAGCCAGCCGGCGTCGCGCCCGACGGCACCGAAGGCTCGAGCGCCTAAAAGGAGCGAAAGGAAGCTATGAAAGTTGCCTACTGGCCTGGCTGCGTAAGCCGCGGCTTCACCTCTGAACTGCACGGCTCGATGGCTGCCGTCGCACCGATGCTGAACATCGAACTGGTTGAACTTGACCGCGCCAACTGCTGCGGCGCAGGCGTAATCGCCGAGCACAGCCAGGAGCTCGCTGACACGCTCAACGCCCGCACCTTCGCGCTTGCTCAGCAGGAGATCACTCAGGGCGCAGACCTGATGATGAACATCTGCTCGACCTGCCAAGGCGCGCAGAGTGAATGCCAGCAGCGACTCGACGCCAGCGCTGAGTACCGCGCGCAGGTCAACGAGACGCTTTCCGACGAGGGCCTTGAGTACCAGGACGGGATCATCAACAAGAACTTCCTCTGGGTGCTGGTTGAGGACATTGGCCTCGACAAGCTGAAGACGCTGGTCAGAAATCCGCTTACCGACCTGCGCGTCGGCCCCTTCTACGGCTGCTACATCGTTCGCCCGACCGACCGGCTTGACATCAA
>JBAXGJ010000059.1:0-7163 GCA_037139475.1 Actinomycetes bacterium | reverse complement strand
GCCAGGGCGAGCAATGAGCGGAGTTGCGCGGACGATCGAAGCCGCCGGCGGCGTCGTTGAGCAGGACGGCCTGATCGCCGTAGTCCATCGCCCGCGCTACGACGACTGGTCGCTTCCGAAGGGCAAGCTCGACAAGAACGAAAGCTCGGAGCGCGCCGCGCTGCGCGAAGTGCAGGAGGAGACGGGGCTGAGCTGCCAACTGATTGAGGAGCTCGAGCCGGTCAGCTACACCGATAACCGCGGCCGCCCGAAGAACGTCCGTTACTGGCGGATGAAGGTCTTGAGCGGCGAGTTCGAAGTTAACGACGAAGTCGACGAGCTGCGCTGGCTAAGCAGGGCTGATGCGCTTGAGCTGCTCAGCTACGAGCACGACCGCGAGCTTGTCGAAGCGCTAGCTGACTGAGCGTTTAGCCGAGGCCGTTGAGTGCCTTGGCGGCGCCGACAACGTCGCCCAGCTCAACGTTATTGACGGCCAGAATCGTCGGCATTATGCCGCGCGCCGCCTTGCAGGCGTTGGCGCGGGCAACGATCGCGGCCTTCGTGTTGACGACCGCCGAATCCTCACCGAGCCAGCTGATCCCGTTGGGCCGTGTTACGAAGTGGTTCATCAGGAAGAGAGGTCCGTTGGCCGGGCCGCGGTTGGCGCGGCAGCTGTTGGCCAGTTCGGCTGGGTCGGTCAGCAGTCCGGTGTTAGCGAATGAGTACGGCGTTTCGCGCAGCGTTGACTTGTAAGCCTCGAAGTACCACTTCACCGGCGCAGTCTTCGACTCCGATGTCATCACGACGCGCTGGCCGCTGGAGATCATCTTCTCCAGTGTCGGGAAGCGTGTTGGCGAACCCTTGTAGATGTACTGCAGCAGCCCGGCCTTCGTTGCGGCGGCGGCAAAGTCGGCAGGCGCGATGTAATCCTCGTTGACGAAGACCACCACTTCGCGCGGGTGACTCTTCAGGAACGCGGCGATCGGCTTTAGGCCGTCTACGAGCGGTGTCGAGCCGAGCTCGCACTTGTTGTGGCAGAGGTAGAGCTGGCGCTTCGGGTTGGTCGCGTCGGTTGTCGTGACGTACTTGATCGGCCCACCGCCGAGGTCATAGCTGCCTGGCACGCCGTAGTGAATGTCGATCAGCATCGCGCGGATGCCGCGCCTGAGCTGCTGATCGATAGCGATCCCGTGGTTCGGGATTCCCCAACCGAGGCTGGCGCTCGACATCGCGTTGTGGCTGCCGGGGAGGACTACTTTGTCGAGCGTCCGCGAGCAGAGCTTCGCTGATCCGTTGCAGGCTGGAGCGGCGGCCGAGGCGGCTCCCGAGAAGGCCAAGGCGCCGAGCGCGCAGGCTAGAACGGCGGCTGTCAGGAAGCGTCGATTGGCGATCATTTGATCATTATCACCGCATTCACAAGTCGCTGCGCTGATTTGATCCCGAAAAGCGGAGAGGGAGGGATTCGAACCCTCGAACGGAGTTACCCCCGTTACACGATTTCCAGTCGTGCCCGTTCAACCACTCCGGCACCTCTCCTGGGTTGCTGCTTGCCTCTTGTGAAGCGTACTTCAGCCGATCGCCCAGCGGCCTTCGCTGAGCACTTCGCTGCGCCCGCCATCAGCGTCAACGCCGGTCACGACGACGTCGTGCGAGCCGATCATGAAGTCGACGTGGATCCGGCTGAGGTTGATCCGGTCACGATCATCGTCGCCGTCGAGGCACATCCCGTAGGACGAGCCGAGCGCGATGTGGCTGGCGGCGTTCTCGTCGAGCAGCGTGTCGAAGAAGGTTGTGCCGAGCTTGCCGATCCGCCCGTCGCCGTCGACCAAAGCAACTTCACCGAGCCGTGAGGCGCCCTCGTCACGTTCGCAGTAGCCGCGCAGGATCTCAGCGTTCTTGTCGGCGTCGATCCGAATCGCCTTGCCACCTTTGAACTCAACTTCGAGCCCTTCGATGATCGAGCCACCGAGCACCAGCGGCTTCGTCGCCCGCACGACTCCTTCGGTGCGCGCCGGGTCGGGGACCGAGAAGATCTCCTCGGAGGGAATGTTCGGCATGTGGTCGATGCCGTCAACGGTTTGGAATTGCGCCGCGAGGAACTTGCTCGTTGGCAGCAGGCCGACGACGAGGTCGGTTCCCGGCCCTTCGAAGTGGAGCGCATCGAAGCGGCGCTCGGTGACCTGCTCGGCAGCCTCGATCAGCACCGCGGCGCGCTCGCGCCAAGCGGCGACCGGGTCGTCCTCGTCGAGCCGGCAGACGTGGATCAGCGCTTCGACGAGCCGTTCGAGCGCGGCGGCCGGTTCAAGCTCGGGGAACACCAGCTCGGCCCATTCTTGGCTCGGGCAGGGGCCGATCGTCCAGTTCGTCGTCGCAGCGTTCACGACCGTGCCGCTCTCCTTCACGGCCGGCAACTGATCCTTGCCGACCAGCGCTGGATCAATGTCATCGAAGAGTCCGGGCGCGGCCGGGCCGCTGAGGCCGATTCGCGCGCAGCGTTGGTCGCCGAGAGCGAGGATCCGATCGCCGTACCAGGAGGGGACGAACTCGAGAGTTTGCGGGTCGGCGTTGGCGAGGCGGGCGTGCTTGACGTGCGGGTCGAAGTAGCCGACGTCAACGAAGCGGGCGCCGTGGCGATAGGCGCTGGCGGCCAGCGCGCGGGCAACCTCTTCCTTGCCGATCTCAGCGCCGATCGCGACGATTTGACCCTTCTGGACGTTGGCGCCGAAGCCAACCATCAGGTCGGCGAAGCGCTCAAGGGTCTGCTCGTCGAAGCCGCTGAAAGATGCCATTGCGCCAGCCTATCGGCCAAGCAGCCCAAAGCCGCCCGCGCTTTATCTAGAATGACTGTATGTCTACTCCCGGATTTGCTTACTCGGAGCCCGTTTCACGCGAGCGCTCACTGGCGATCTTCGGTCAGGTCATGGGCCTCGTCGCGATTACCTGCGCCTTCGCGGCCGCCGGCGCCTACATCGGCCGCGATCTCGGCGGCCTTTGGTTCTTTCTACCTTGGATCGCGGCGATCGGCTGCCTGATCGGCCTTAACGTCGCAAACAGCAAGGGTTTGCGTCAGCTTGCGCTCGTCCTGCTCTTCGCAGTCGGCCTGCTGCTTGGCATTGCGATTGGCTACACGGTTAAGTACTACGCGACGACCGATCCCACCGTCGTCTACCAAGCGGTTGCGGCAACGGCGCTCTTCGTTGCCGCACTTGGCGCCGGCGGTTACGCAATCCGCAAGGACCTTTCTTTCCTTTACCGCTTCGCTTTCTTTGCGCTGCTGGGGCTGATTGTCGTCGGCATCATCACGCTCTTCGTCAGCATGCCCGGCGGCTCGATGATTTACGCCTTCTTCGGCCTTCTCGTTTTCGGCCTTTTTGTCGTGCTCGACTTCAACCGGCTACGCCGCGCCGGCCAGCAGGAGGTAATTCCGCTGGCGGCAGGGATTTTCCTTACAGTCTTCAACATCTTCCTCTTCTTCCTACAAATCTTCGGCGGAGGCAACCGCTAACCGTGCTGCGCCGCGCGATGGCATCAAGGCTCAGCGTTCCCGAGGCTGACCAAACGCTGCCAGGGCGTGAGAGTGAGCTGCCCGGGATTCCCGAGCGCCACGCTGTTCTTGACGCGCCACTGAAGCCTCCGTTCGGCGATGGTGTTCGCACCGCCGTCTTTGGCCTTGGCTGCTTCTGGGGAGCGGAGCGGATCTTTTGGCAGCTGCCGGGCGTTGTTTCGACTGCCGTCGGTTACGCCGGTGGCACGACGCCAAACCCAACTTATGAGGAGACCTGCTCCGGCCAGACCGGCCACACCGAGGCAGTACTTGTCGCTTACGACCCAGCGCAGATCAGCTACGAGGATCTACTGAAGGTCTTCTGGGAAGGGCACGATCCAACCCACGGAATGCGCCAAGGCAACGACGTTGGAACTCAGTACCGCTCAGCGATCTACTGGGATGGCGAGGACCAGCATCAAGCCGCCGTTGCCTCAGCCGAGCGCTACGGCGCGGCGCTGAAAGCTTCTGGAATGGGCGAAATTACGACCGAAATCGCTGCCGCAGGGCCGTTTTACTACGCCGAGGATTACCACCAGCAGTACCTACATAAGGTGCCGCACGGTTACTGCGGCCTTGGTGGCACGGGCGTTAGCTGCCCAATTGGTACCGGCCAAGCGGCCTAGTGGCGCAGAAGTAACCGGCGCATTACGGCCGAATACTGTGAGACCCTGTCGGAATGAATAAAACTCGCAGTCTTCTAACCCTTTCCCTTTCCGTCGTCGCGATCGCGGCGCTCCCAGCTGTAGCTCAGGCCTCAACGGCCAGTGCTTCCGGCGCCTGCGGCCAGTTTCGCGTGATGCACAACGACTCAATCAGCGGCGTTTCGTTCCCTGCTGGCCCTTACAACATGGTCAACAGCGGCATGTCTTGCTCGCAGACAACTAAGTACTTCCAGCAGTTCCTTGAGGCTGATCGCGTGCCGAGCGGTTGGACAGTCAAGCTGCTCTCAGGCCAGCGCCGCCGCTTTACGAAGCTGCACACAAACCCAACGGTCGATTTTCAGGCAACGCCTGTTAGCGACCCGACGCCAACTCCTACTCCGAGTGGCCTGACCTGCGCGGGCACCTTCCGTGTGCTTCACAACGATCAGATCGGCGCGATGAAGCTTCCTGCCGGTAGCTACACGATCAAGCTGGCAAGCCATAACACGCCAGGGCTCAACTGCAAGGTTGCCTCGAACGAGTTCGCTTATTTCCTCGACAATGACTGGAACGGCGTCCTCCCTCGCCCGTGGAAGATGAACGTAGGGGCGAAGAGCTTTTACATGACCACTCCGAGCGACGGCTTCAGCGTGAAGCGCGTTGGTGGCTAACGAGAAGTTGGCGATGAAGCGGTCTGTTTCTCGCCACTTAGTCGCATCTTTGGGCGCAGCCGCGGTCTGCGCGTCGGTTATCGCCGGCGCGCCGGCCACGGCGCTGGCCCAAGATATTGCGCCGGCGCCTGAGAGCACCGGCCTGAAGAACTGCACTGGCACCTATCAGGTGCTCGATACTGCGCGGGCGGGCACGCTTTCGCTTCCAGCCCGCGCCTACACGCTCGCTACAACAGCCGATCTCAACTGCGACGAAGCGGCGCGGCTGCTGACCGAGTTCCAGCGCACCTGGGGTACGAAGCTGCAAACGACTTGGAAGTCGGTCACTGGGCCAGTCGGTTTCTCTAACTCGGCCGGGCAGCGCTTCAGCGTTACCCGCGCCCCAGCAGCCGGTACCTCCAAGCTCGCCTGCCCGTACCTAACGCTGGTGCAGGGCACTCGCGCTGGCTCGGTTTACGTTGGCGCAGGCCGCTACCGCATCAGCCGCTCATCAACTTCACTTAGCTGCGCCGCCGCAGCTCGCAACTTCTTCGCTCTCAGCTACCGCACCGGCGATCCTGATGGCAGCTGGCGCGCGCAGTCGGTCGGGACGGCCGCTCTTCAGCTGACGCGCGGTTCGACCAGCTTCACGCTCCGCCGCGCCTACCCCACGACCAGCGGCGGCGGCACATTCCCGGCTCGCGGTGAATACCGCTGCGGCCCCTTCTTCACAGTCGGCAACAACGATCCGATCGGCAAGAAGTTCACCGTCGCGAAGGGTCGCTACGCGATCACGACCTTCGGCTCAACCGACTGCGCTGCGGCGGTCAAGATCCTGCCAACGCTGCTCGGCAAGCGTTCCGGCGTGCTGCCGTCACCGTGGCTACTGCGCGGTGACACAGGGTCGTTCTTGCGCAGCGCCAGCGGATCAAGCGGCTTCAGGCTCTCGCCCTACTTGGGCCAGTAGAGCGCTCTAGGTTGTCATTCCGGTGAACTGGCCACCGGTGATGTTCAGCGTCTGCCCGTGGACGTAGTTGCTCCACGGTGAGCAGAGGAAGAAGACGCCGCCGGCTGCCTCTTCAGGCGTGCCTGGGCGGCCGATCGGAATCAGCATCGATGCCATACCGCGCATCTGGTCTGGAATACCGAGCTGCACCTTCTCGCCGTCGATCTCCATCGTGTTCGCCTCATCCTTCGAAGCGGTCAGACGGGTTTCGATGTAGCCGAAGGCAACAGCGTTGCAGTTGATCTTGAACTGGCCCCACTCCTTCGCCAGCGTCTTCGTCAAACCGACGACGGCTGCCTTGCCGGCCGCGTAGTTGGCCTGGCCTGCGTTGCCCATCGTGCCGGAGATCGATGAAACGTTGACGATCTTGCGGAATACCTCATTGCCCTCTTCCTTCTCAGCCTTGGCAGGCTCGCGCAGGTATGGGGCCGCTTCGCGGACAATCCGGAACGGCGCTACGACGTGAATGTCGAGCATCCGCTGGAACCAGTCGTCGCTCATCTTGTGGACCGGCGCGTCGAGCGTGTAGCCAGCGTTGTTGACGATGATGTCGATCTTGCCCCAAGCGTCAACGGCGGTCTGGACCAGTTTGGCCGGAGCGGCTGGGTCGGTCAGGTCGCCTGCGAAGACAACCGTCTCGCCGCCAATCTCCGATGCCGTCTGCTCGGCTACATCGCCGTCGAGGTCGTTGATCAGCACCTTTGCGCCGTGCTCGCTGAGGATCTCGGCCGTTGCCCGGCCGATGCCTCGTGCACTGCCGGTGACAATTGCCACCTTGTCGTCAAGAACGCCCATGTTCATTTCTCCTGAAGTAGTTTGCTTGTAGTTGTGGAAGCTTGCCACGCTGCGCGCTGCGGCGCGGCCTGCCTGCGACGTTGGGCCCGGTTGGCGCCGTCTACTTAGGCTTGTTGAAGTTTGCGTGGCTGAGTAGGTACCACTCGTCGCCAACTTTGATGAACGAGCTCAGGTACGGCGCCGGTGTGCCAGGGAACTGCGTGCCGTCAACGACAAGGTCTGTCGTCGCAATGAAACTGACCGACATCGAGTCTTCGTACTGAACGGCTTTGACGTTCGAGATCGAGTACGAACCTAGGTCGGGGAGGCCGTTAATGAACTCGCTCTTTGTAAGCGGCACGCCGGTGCCGCGCTGCAGCAGCCAGTTCGGCGTGAGGAAGTTTTCGAGGTCGGTCTTGTTCTTTGTTTTGACGTCCTCTAGAAGGCGCGTGACGAGCTTCGTCCCTTCGGAGTTGGCGTTGGCCGCCGAGCCGTTCACGTCGTAGCTGGAGCTTCCGCACCCGGCGATTGAGGCTGCTGCGATCAAGATGGCTGCGATTGAAGCT
>JBAXGJ010000058.1:0-7235 GCA_037139475.1 Actinomycetes bacterium | reverse complement strand
CCGGCACCGGCGACGTAATCAAGCGGCTCGACTTCCGCGGCGCCGACACGCTCTCTTGGCTCGCCAATCGCCACGGCACGCTGGCAATCTTCTTCCTGCTCAGCGTGATCGCCGTGACGCTGCTGCTGATGCGCCCTGGCGGCGACCGCCAAGCGGTGCGGCCGCTGACCGTCTTGATCGGGCTTCTTATCGCGCAGGCCACGCTTGGCATCACGCAATACAAGCTTGAGCTTCCCGCTGAGCTGGTCTGGCTGCACGTTCTGCTGGCAACCGTCGTCTGGCTGACGATGCTGTGGTCGGTCGGGCGCGCAGGGCGCCTCGCTGAGCGGCCCGAGAAGGGCGCCGTGCAGCCTGATCAGAGCCCTGTGCGACGATAGGTCGATGCCTGAGCAGACCACCTCTGCGGCTGCCGTAACGGTCAGCGACGTCTCAAAGACCTTCCGCATCCCAAAGGAGCAGGTCCACACGCTCAAGGAGCGAGCGCTTCACCCCCTGCGGCGCAGCGGAAACAACGAATTCTCGGCCCTCAAAGACGTTAGTTTCGAGGTCACCAAGGGGGGCTTCTTTGGGATCGTCGGCCGCAACGGATCCGGCAAGTCCACTCTGCTGAAGTGCCTTGCTGGGATCTACACGACCGATAGCGGGTCGATCCATATCGACGGGCAAGTATCGACCTTCATCGAACTTGGCGTTGGCTTCAACCCTGACCTAGCGGCACGTGACAACGTCGCGATTAACGCGGCGATGCTCGGGCTCTCCAAAAGGGAAGCGCTCCGTCGCTTCGATGCTGTGATCGACTTCGCCGAGCTACGCGAATTCACCGAGCTGAAGCTAAAGAATTACTCGTCGGGAATGATGGTCAGGTTGGCCTTCGCAGTGATGATCGAGATCGATGCAGACGTGCTCCTGATCGATGAAGTTCTGGCCGTTGGCGACGCGGCTTTCCAGCAGAAGTGCTTTGACGAGTTTGAGCGGATTCGTGCCAGCAAGCGAACCGTGCTGCTGGTGACGCACGACATGGGCGCAGTTCAGCGATTCTGCAACGCCGGGATTCTGCTCGAGCACGGTCAGGTCGTGGCCGCCGGGGACCCTCAGCACGTTGGTGATCGCTACCTCGATCTGAACTTCTCGCAGGAGGCACGCGAGCAGGCTGTAAGCAGCGAGGGCACGGGCACGGAGATATCTGACAGCCACGGCGACGGGAGGGCGGTGATTGAGCGCGCCTGGTTCTCGCTACCCGACGGGGAGGAAGCGACAACGCTCCCTAATGGCAAGCGGACGACGTTCACGATGCAGGTTCGCTTCGTCGAGCAGGTCGAGAACCCGGTTTTCGGACTCACTCTGCGCAGCAGCGCCGCAATCCCACTTCTGACAATTGCTTCGGACTGGGGAAGTACTCCGGCCGGAGTATTCCAAGCCGGGGAGACCATTCTTTGGAAGGCAAGCTTCGACAACGTGCTCGGCCCAGACCGCTATGGCGTGACCCCGTCCGTGACGCTCGGCGGCGGCGCTGTGCTGGCGCTAAAGGAGCGCATGGCCACGGTCGTCGTAACCAGGTCTGCACCGACCGGCGCGCTGATCGATATCCCGTTTGAACAAGAGATCGAACGAGACACACCACTTGACATCGCTCAGGAAGTAATCAGGTGAGCGGCGCCGCGAGCGAACAGACCGACGAGCTGTCCGTCGCCGGTCGCCACGTCACCGGACCGACTGCGCTCGGGACCGATCCAAGGCGTTTCTGGCATCTCGCTTGGACGCTTGCGACAACCGAGTTCAAACTCCGTTTTTTTGGATCGGTGCTCGGCTACTTCTGGCAGCTGATGCGTCCATTGCTGCTGTTCGCAATCATCTACGGAGTATTCGTGGGCATATTGAATACCGGTGGCGATCAGCCGCTTTTTGGCGTTGCGCTTCTGCTCGGAATTGTTGTCTTCCAGTTCTTCGCCGATGCCACATCGCTCTCAATCAGGTCGCTCGTCAATCGCGAGAATCTGGTCCGCAAGATTGATTTCCCGCGCGCAGCGATTCCAGTGTCATGCGTGCTGCAAGCAACCTTTAACTTTGGCCTGAACCTGATCCCGGTCTTCATCTTCTTGATGGCGGCTGGTGGTTCGATCTACCTGCGCTGGCTTGAGCTGCCGCTAATCCTCGCGATGCTGATCGTCTTCGTGACCGGCTTGTCGCTGCTGCTTTCAGCGCTGTTCGTCAGCTTCCGCGACGTCGAACCGATCTGGGAGGTTGTTTCGCAGGCGCTCTTTTACGGCACGCCGATCCTCTATTCGATCTCGCTCGTGATCGACAAGGTCGGAATCGAAGCTGCACGACTGATGCTGGCAAACCCGCTGGCGGCAGCGATTCAACAACTGCGGCACGCGTTGATCGACGTTGCCTACGAAAGCCCGAGCCAGATATTCGGCACGACCGCCGGCGACCTAATCCCAATCGGGATCTCGATCGGCACATTCGTTATCGGTGCGCTCTACTTCCGCCGTGTTGCGCCGCTGATCGCCGAGCGACTTTAGCTTTTCGCTCAACCGAATTTGAACGGCAGTGAATCGGCAATATCACTGAGCTTTGGTGCGCTCGAGTCACGCTCTGAGACAACTAGCTGCTCAAGCGGAAGCGGCCAAACGACCCCGACATCAGGATCATCCCAAGCTATGCCGCGCTCAACCTCTGAGCTGAAGTAGTCCGACTGCTTGTAGATCACGTCAGCAACCTCGCTGAGGACGCAAAAACCGTGCGCAAAGCCGACCGGCACGTAGAGCACTTGCATATTTGAGTCGCTCAGCTCGAAGCCCTCCCAGCGTCCGTAGCTGGGGGAACCTTCGCGCAGGTCAACGATCACGTCCCAGATCTTGCCGCGCCCGCAGCGCACGAGCTTCGAAGAACCAGCGCCGATCGCGAAGTGAAGGCCGCGCACAACTCCGAGGCTTGAGCGCGAGTGATTGTCCTGAACGAACGCCTCATCAACGCCACGTTCGGCTAGGGCTTCGGCCCGGAAGGTTTCGCAGAAAAACCCGCGATCGTCAGCAAATACGTTCGGCTTGATCAACAGCGCGCCCGCAAGGCTTGTCTCTTCAATCTCCACCGCAAGCAATCTAGTACACCGGGCGCCAGCGCCCTCGCACCAATACCAGCTTGGTGGTACTAACCTCTGGCACGTGGAATCCGAGATTGACAGCAGCCGCGTAGATCAGCTCAGCGCCGAGAACGCTGCGCTGCGCGAATCGGTCGCGCTATTGGAGGCGCAGATCGCCGATCAGGCTGCCCGCACGAACGAAATTATTGCCCAAAGCCAAGAGACGACCTACTGGCTCAGCCGCTGGCATGTTGACCTCAACTCTTTGATGATGAAGCCTGGCGCGGCCCAGTTCCGTGGATTGTTGCGCGCAGTCCGCGCGCCGGTCCGCCTCGCCAAGAAGATTAAGAGGGCAATCGTCCGATGACGACGACCGCGGTCGTCGTTCCCGTCAAGGACGGCGGTGAACTGCTCGCGGAGGTGCTCACAGCAATATCGCGTGAGCGCCCCGATGAGCTGCTCGTTATTGATTCAGGCTCGAGCGACGACTCGGTGCGAGTTGCGCGAGATGCTGGCGCGACCGTGATTGAGATCGCCCCCGAAGACTTCAGCCACGGACGAACGCGGAACCTAGCTGCGCAAAGCGTCAACGCAGAGCTGGTCTGCTTCCTGACCCAGGACGCGACTCCGCAGACCGGCTGGCTCCAAGCTTACGTCGATGCGTTTGCCAGCAGTGACCGGATCGGCGCGGCATTTGGGCCGCACCTGCCGAGAGCCGACACAAGCCCGATGATCGCTCGCGAGCTAACAGAGTTCTTCGCCGGATTTAGCCCCAATGGTCAGGTGACTCTGGAGCCATCAGGTATCGATGGCTCGTGGCACCCGGGCTTCCTTTCAAACGCCAACTCCGCCTACCGCCGCTCGATTCTGCTCGAAATTGAATTCCGTGACGTCGAGTACGCCGAGGATCAGGCTTTTGCGCGGGATCTACTGGAGGCCGGGTACCTGAAAGCCTATGTCCCTGGTGCCGCAGCACTCCACGCCCACGACTTTCCGCTCGCCCAGTTCATGAGGCGCTATTTCGACGAATACCGTGGGCTCAATGAGACGGTTGGGCATGTCGAAGCGCCAGCGCCGATCGCAACGGCCAGAAGGGTCCGCGATCAGGTGGTAGGCGACGCTGAGTGGATGCGATCGAATGGCTTTAGCTCCAGCGAACGAGCCCGCTGGCTGCCGCGAGCGGCTGCACACCATGGCGGAAGACATCTCGCCGCGGTTCTCGGCTCCAGAGCCGAGCGCCTGCCCGCCCCGGTCCAGAGCGCGCTCTCGCTCGAGAACCGCAACGGCAGCGCGGGCAGTGGCGGCGGCAGCGACGAAGCGCAGCCGGCGGTACCGACAAAGCGGATAGAACCAAAGCTCGATCAGAACTTCTTCAGCTCTGTCCGAGACCTGGAGGCGAACGGACCCGCCGAACTGCTCGCGCCGGTCTCCGGGATGAGCGAGGTCGAGCGCCTCCACGTCGCGATCGTGATCCCGCCGTTCAAAGCAGGAAGCGGAGGCCACGACACGATCTTTCGGATCTTCAGGATCATCGAGCAGATGGGGCACAGTTGCTCGATCTGGCTTGCCGACCCGATGGGCCGAATGGCGAGCGAATGGCCGGCGGTCGTCCGGCGGCGAATCCGTGATGAGTTCGTCGAGCTTGATGCCCCTGTCTACAAGGGCTTCGACGACTGGTTTGGCGCCGATGTAGCTTTGGCGACCGGCTGGGAGACGGTCTATCCCTTGATGCAACTTCCCAATTGCCGCGCTCGCGGATACTTCGTCCAAGATCATGAGCCGGAGTTCTTTGCCACCTCGGCGGAGTCGGTCTGGGCTGCGGACAGCTACCGGATGGGGCTCTACACAATCTGTGCGAGCCCCTGGCTGGCGGAGATGATGCGCACGCAGTACGACTCTCCGGCCTCGGTCTTCCAGCTTGGCGTCGATGCCGGCGTCTATCACCCACGCAGCGTTCCGCGCAGGCGTGACACGATCGTGTTCTACGGGCGTTCGACGACTCCGCGCCGGGCTGTAGCGATGGGGTTCCTAGCGCTCGATGAGCTTCACCGTCGCAGGCCAGACGTTCGGATTCTGATCTATGGCGACAAGAAGCCATCGGAGACGTCGTTCCCATACGAGCACGTCGGCGTCGCTACGCAAGAACAGCTGGCGCTGCTCTACTCCGAAGCAACGGTTGGGCTCTGCCTCTCGGTTACGAACTATTCGCGCGCGCCACAGGAGATGATGGCCTGCGGGCTTCCCTGCGTTGATCTAGCCGGATTCTCTGCCGAGTCAGTGTTCGGAGAGGATGGGCCTGTTTCACTTAGCGAGTTCAGCGTCTTGGCAATCGCCGACCAGATGGAGATGCTGATCGAGGATCAAGCACTGTGGGATCAGCGCTCGCTGCGAGGAATGGAGTTTGCCGCCAACCATTCATGGGAGGCGGCGGCGGTCGAAGTTGAAGCTGGGCTGAGGGAAGCGCTGCGCGACCGCGAGCGTCTGCTGCCGGGCGCGAACGAACGCTCCTAAACAGCAGGCTCCGAATCAGCTGTAGTAGCGCCCGAGAGTCAGCAGCAGCCCGCCGATATCGAGTGCTCCGGTGGCGATCACGATCGCAACGGCGACGTAAGGGCCGGCCCGGCGACCAGCGCCACGGACTGCCAACCCAACCATCCCGCCGAAGAGGGCGAGCACGGGGAAGAGATAGCGAGCCTGCTCAAATGGGAACGGTTGATCGAGCCGAATTCTGTAGCCGACGATGCCGATCAAGGCGATCAGGCCAGCCAGCATCGCGCCGTAGCAGAGCAGCTCGAGCGCTCTACCTCGAAGCGCCGACCTTGAGACGACCAGCGCCCGGCCGATCAGCGCGAGCAGCGCCAGCCAGCAGCCCAGAACGACGCTGTAGACCCAGCTCGGGAACTGATACTCGAGCCAACCGAAGCGGCCGATGAAGCCCTTGAAGATCGTTTCCCAGAGCTGGTAGGGACCGTTTATCTGATCGGTTAGGAACGACGGCCTAGGGAGCCAGAACTGCCAGATGTAGCTCAGCAGCCCGTCCAGTGAGTACTGCTTCGCCTTCGGCGCATCCGAGGCTGTGAACTGCGTTGGAGATGGCTGCTGCGATGTACGCGTCCAGAGCCCGCGGTTGACTGCGAAGTAGAGCGCGAACAGGGCGCCGCCGCTAACCACCAGCGCTGCCAGCGACCGCAACGCTCGCTGATCGCCAGCCCTGTGCGCCCTGACCAAGAGCACGATTATCGCGAGAAGGGCGCCCGGGACAATCCCAAGGAAGGTTGGTTTGGTAATCCATCCAGCGGCCAAGACGAGGCCTATTGCTGCCGCAGAGCCTGCGCCGAGTCCGCGGCGGAATGACCGCGCAAGAAGCCAGAAAAGAGCCGCCGAAACGGTCGCCAAAAGCACATCATTATTTACGCTGCTGCCAAGGAAACCGAAGTACGGCAGCAGGCCGACAGCGAGCGCGCCTGTCGGCGCGGCTAGGCGAGTTGCCGGCAACAGCTCGCGGATGAAGAAGAAGATGAAGAACGTCGTAAGCGCAGTAAGCAGGCAGGAGAGCAGCCGGACGGCAGTTAACTGGCCGATCACCCCCGCCCCGAGCGCGTCAGCTGCGATATAGGGGACGGCGGCCAGGGAGTAGTAGAGGGCTGGGTAGTCGGACGTGTCGGAAACGCCCCCACCATCGTCCTCAGGCACACCCCTGCCCAGCGTCTGATCAACCGAGCGCGCGTCAGCTTCGGTCCAAGGCGGCTTACCTCTCGGGTTGCCGTGAACGCTCGAGAAGCGGACAGCCCAGAGCGCCTCTTTGGTAGCCGTCGAGCGAGGCAGTCGTCCGTTAGGTACGGTCGCCGGGGGCCGGCCAGTCTCAGCGAGACTCTGCACGTAGTCAAAGTGCACTGGTTCGTCAGGGGCTTCGAAAGGCGGCGTAACCAAAGCCCAGGAAGCACAGCTGAGCAGCGTCGCGGTAGCGCAGGCGAGCGCAAGCCAAGTGTCGCGCTGGGGCCGTCTCACTTTGCGCCGCCGATCTGGGTGCACACGACGGTTCCCATTAGCTGCGGCTCGCCTTGAAGACAGCTCCGAGCCCGACAACAACCCCAGCCAGCCCTAACGCCAGCGCGATCCACAATGTCGCGGCGCCAAACGGCGCGACTCG
>JBAXGJ010000057.1:0-7258 GCA_037139475.1 Actinomycetes bacterium | reverse complement strand
GTCAGCGGCGACCTCTGGATCCTGATCGCCGTTGTCGGCGCCCGGGCACTCTGCGCCTTTGGCTTTGAAACATCGGGGCGACTCGGCGCGCGCCGCGTCGTCGGCGAGCTGCGGGCCGGCTTGACCGCACACATGCTCGAGACGCGCCCGGCCGGGCTGCGCGGCCAGCGGGCCGGCGAGCTCGTCACCAATGCCGTTCAGGGGCTCAGCTCGCTCGAGGCCTACTTCGCCCGCTACCTACCGCAACTAGTGCTGGCGGTCGTCGTTCCTGTCGTAATCCTTCTCTACGTCTTCCCCCACGACCTCGCTGCGGGAACGATTCTGCTCGTCACGCTGCCGATCATTCCGCTCTTCATGATCTTGATCGGGCTGGCAGCGCGAACCGCCACCGAGCGCCGCTGGCGCACGCTCTCGCTGCTCAGCGCCCACTTCCTTGATGCCGTCAAGGGGCTCCAGACACTGAAGGCCAACGACCGCGCTCAGCGCCAAGTCGAATCGCTGCGCGAGACCGGCGAGCAGTACCGCCAAGAGACGATGGTGACGCTACGGATCGCCTTCCTCTCCTCACTCGTTCTGGAGCTGGCGGCGATGATGGGGACGGCGCTGGTGGCGGCGGCGGTCGCGATCCAACTGATCAACGGCGGGCTTGAGTTTTCCACCGCTCTAGCGGTGCTGCTGCTCGCGCCCGAGCTCTACCTGCCGATCCGGATGGTCGGCCAGCAGTTCCACGCCAGCACCGACGGCCTAACCGCAGCCCAGCAGTGCTTTGCGCTGCTGGACACGCCGGCCGCCGTGAGCGCCCCTAGCTCGCCGCTGCCGGCGCCCAGCCCACGCGACGGCGCGCTGGTGCTCGAAAACGTCAGCTTCGCGTACGAGGGCCGTGGCGAGTCCGTATTGGAATCAATCGACCTGACGCTCAGCCCCGGCGAGCAGCTGGCTCTGGTTGGACCGAGCGGACAGGGCAAGAGCACCGTCGCGGCGCTGATCCTGCGGCTGCTTGACCCGGAAGCCGGACGGATGCTCTGTAACGGAGTGAACCTGCTCGACGTCGATCCGAAAGCGTGGCGCCGCCAGCTTGCGTGGGTGCCGCAGCGGCCGACGCTCTTCAGTGCCACGCTCGCGGAGAACATTCGCCTCGGCCGGCCCGAGGCCGACGAAACAGCATTGCTGGCGGCCTGCGGGGACGCCGGGCTCGAACGACTGATCGACTCATTGCCACAGGGTTTAGAAACGCCGCTCGGAGAAGGCCAGCGGACGCTCTCGGCCGGCGAGACTCAGCGAGTGGCGCTGGCCCGCGCCTTCCTGCGAGACGCGCCGCTCGTGATCCTCGACGAGCCGACCGCCCACCTCGACGCTGAGTCATCGGCCGCGATCGGCGAGTCGATCGCACGCCTCAGCATCTCGCGCAGTGTTCTGCTGATCGTTCATCGACCGGCGCTGGCGGCGGCGGCAGACCGCATCATCACGCTGCGCGAAGGGATCGTCGTTGACGGGCAGGTGGAGCGATGACCAGCGCCCAGGCCACGAAGCCAGAGCTGGACCGTTGGCGAGCGCTGGAGCGGGCAGCGCGGCTCGTCAGGCCGCGGCGCCGCCAACTGATCCTCTCGATCGTCCTCGGCGCTGGCGCGATCCTCGCAGCGGTCGGGCTGCTCGCCGTCGCCGGGGTGCTGATCAGCAAGGCCGCGCTGCAGCCTGAAATCCTGACGCTGACGATCTTCACAGTCGGCGTGCGTGCACTGGCGATAGCGCGGGCGCTGCTGCGCTACTGCGAGCGGCTCGTCTCGCACGACCTAGCCTTCCGCGTGCTCGCAGAGCTGCGCGTTCGCTTCTTTGAGCGGCTGATCCCGCTGGTTCCAGAAGGGCTGCGCGGAATTCGCAGCGGCGACGTTCTGAGCCGCTTCGTTGGCGACGTCGACACGCTTCAGGATCTTTACCTGCGAGCGATTGGGCCGCCGCTGATTGCGCTGCTGGCGATCGTTCTGCTCGCTGCCGCAGTCGCGATCGTGCTGCCAGCCGCTGCTGCCGTGCTGGTCGCCACGATGCTGATCGCGGGACTACTGCTGCCGATGCTCGCGGCGCGCGCGGGGCGCCGCTCAGGCCTGCGCGAAGCGCCGGCGCGGGCGCAGCTCAGCGCCGAACTCGTTGAACTCGTGAGCGGCGCAGCCGAGCTGGCCGTCTACGGGCGCGAGCAGCAGTGGGCCGAGCGGATTGAGCAGGCCGACGCGAAGCTCGCGGCGAGCGAGCGACCGGGCGCGTGGATCAGCGGTATAACGAGCGGCGCCGGCGTTGCAATCGGTGGAGCAGCGATGGTCGCCGTTGCCGCGATCGGTGTTCAGGCGACTGCGAACGGGCAGCTCGACGGCGTGTTGCTAGCCGGAATTGTCTTCCTCACGATCGGCGCCTTTGAGGCCGTCGTCGGGCTGCCAGATGCGGCGCAACGTCTGACCGCCTGCGCGCAGGCCGCGGCGCGGCTTGAGAGCGTCACCGAAGCGCCAGTCCCGGTCAGCGATCCACTCTCGCCGGCTCCAGTACCTCTCGCCGGCTCGCTGGTCTTCGACCAGGTCAGCGTCGAGTTCGACGGGCGCCCGCAGGCGGCGCTGAGCGAGGTGAGCGCGACGCTAGCGCCAGGTTCACGGATCGCGCTGGTAGGCGCCAGCGGCGCCGGCAAGACGACGCTGGCTAGCTGCGCTGTGCGCTTCCTCGACCCCAACAGCGGCCGAGTTACGCTCGGCGGCACCGACATCCGTGAGCTCAGCCAAGACGCGCTGCGCAGCGCCGTTCGGCTAGTTAGCCAGGACGCCTATCTCTTCACCACGACGATCGCGCAGAATGTGCGCCTCGCTGCGCCCGGGGCAAGCGAAGAGCAGATAATCGCTGCGCTCAGCCGCGCCGGCCTCGGCGCCTGGGTCGCATCGCTTCCGGAAGGGATCGAAACGTTGGTCGGCGAGGAGGGCGCCGAGGTCTCCGGCGGTCAGCGCGGACGGATTGCGCTGGCGCGGGGATTCATCTCGCCTTCTCAGATCGTGATCCTCGATGAGCCGACCGCCAACCTTGACGCCGCAGGCGCGCGCGATCTACTCAGTGCAATCGGCTCAGAGCGCAGCGACCGCCGCGCGATGCTGGTGATCACACACACCGTTGAAGGCCTTGAAGAATTCGACGAGATCATCGTGCTCGAGGCGGGCGCGGTCGTGGAGCGAGGCAGTTGGGCTGAACTGATCGCCGCTGAAGGCTCTCTTTCCAGGCTGTCGGCAGCGGCCTAACTGGCTGCGGACATAAAGCGACGCGGGCCGAGCCACTTTGGGACCCCTCGCTCCATCTCGTTCCCCATTGCTGGGTTCAGTTCCGGTGAGGGAGGCGCGATCTTACATCCCTGATCGTCGCTCTTTGCGGCTCGGACACCGCGTCTGAAATTCAAGATAGGGATCGCTCCAAGCGGCGTCAAGGGGTCGGCCGCGATGATGCCGCTATTTAGGAGAATTGACCTCCGCTTAAGGCCTGCCGACAGCGATTTTCCGTTGCGCTTATCCTCGCCAGATGAGCGATACAGCGGTAAATGACGTCACTTGGCAGCTTGAAGATCTAGTCGATGGAGGCGGGCCAGAGGAATGCGACGAGCTGCTCGCCGACGCCGACCGCCGCGCGGCCGCGCTGGCGGCCGCGCACGCCGGCAAGGTCGCGCAGCTCGACGGCCCCGGCCTAGCGCTTGCCGTAGCCGAGCTGGCAATCATCAGCGACCTAGTAGGGCGCGCCGGTAACTACGCCCACCTGCGCTTCGCAGCCGACACTGAAGAGCCAGCCAATGGCGCGCTGATGGCTCGCGTGCAGGAGCTCGCAACCGGAATTGAGACGAAGCTCGTCTTCTTCGAACTGGAATGGGCCGAAGTTGATGACACGCGCGCCGCAGAGCTGCTCGACGCCGACGGCCTTGAGCACGCGCGCCACTACCTGCAGACGATCCGTCGCTACCGCCCCCACCTGCTCAGCGAAGCAGAGGAGATGCTCTCAGCCGAGAAAGCGGTCACCGGCCGCGACGCTTGGTCGCGACTCTTCAGCGAACTGACGAGCGCAATCCGCGTCGATCTTCCCGGCGACGACGAAGCGGTGCCGCTGGACCAAGCTTTGAGCCTGCTCCACTCGCCTGAGCGCGACGTCAGGCGTGACGCTGCGGCCGCGGTAACGCGGGCGCTGGAGCCGGGGCTGCGAACACGCGCGTACCTCTTCAACACGCTGCTTCAAGACAAAGCGACAGAAGACAGGCTGCGCAGCTACCCAACATGGCTCTCGAGCCGCAACCTTTCGAACGAGGCCAGCGATGAGTCGGTCGAGGCGTTGGTCGAAGCGGTCGAAGGTGCGTACGAGCTGCCACGGCGCTGGTACCGGCTGAAGGCGAAGCTGCTCGGGCTGGAGCGGATCGCTGATTACGACCGCGCCGCCGCGATCGCAGAAGACGACTCGACGGTCGGCTGGGATCAGGGCAAAGAGATCGTGCTTGACGCCTACGGCGACTTCTCGCCCGAGCTTGGCGACCTCGCGGCGCGCTTCTTCGATGAGCGCTGGATCGACGCTCCTGCCCGCCCAGGCAAGCGCGGCGGCGCCTTCTGCGCCTACACCGTGCCAAGCGTCCACCCCTACGTGATGCTGAACTGGACCTCTACGCGCCGCGACGTGATGACGCTGGCGCACGAACTTGGCCATGGCGTCCACGCCGCGCTGGCAATTCCGCGTGGCATCTATGAGCAGCACACGCCATTAACAGTCTGCGAGACGGCCTCGGTCTTCGGCGAGACGCTCGTATTCCGGCGCCTGCTCGAAGCCGCCGACACGCCGCAGTCACGGCTCAGCCTGCTTGCCGAGAACATCGAAAACTCGATCGCCACCGTCTTCCGCCAGACCGCGATGAATCGCTTTGAAGAGGCCGTCCATACTCATCGCCGCGAGCAGGGCGAGCTTTCAGTCGAGGACTTCGCGGGCCACTGGCAGGCGACGCAGGAGGATCTGCTCGGCGACGCAGTTGAGATCACGCCCGACTACCGCTGCTGGTGGAGTTACATCCCCCACTTCATCGGCAGTCCCGGCTACGTCTACGCCTACGCCTACGGCCAGTTGCTCGCGCTCTCGGTCTACGGCCAGTACCTCAAAGAGGGAGAAGCGTTCGTTCCCGCCTACCTTGAGATGCTCGCCGCTGGCGGCTCGCGCAGCCCCGAGGATCTAGCGAAGATCGCTGGCCTCGACCTCAGCGACCCCGGCTTTTGGAAGTCAGGGATTGAGCTGGTCTCAGCAGAGCTCGAAGAGGCCGAGGCCGCCGCCGACGAGGTTCTCGCAGAGCGCGGCGACTAGCGGTTCGCTTCGCGCAGCGCGCGGTCCATGTCGCGCTTGGTTTCGCGTTCCTTGATCGCTTGGCGTTTATCGAAGCGGTCGCGGCCCTTTGCGAGCCCTAGCTCAACCTTGGCGTTCTGGCCCTTGAAGTAGATCCGCAGTGGAACCAGCGTTAGGCCCTTCTGCGAGAGCGCGCCGGCCAGGCGCTCGATCTCAACCCGCTTGGCGAGCAGCTTGCGGACGCGCTCCGGCTCGTGGTTGTTGGCGGCGGCCGGCGCATAGGGCGAGATGTGGCAGTTGTGCAGCCACAGTTCGCCTTCCCAAACCTGGGCGTAGGAATCCTTGATCTGAACCGCGCCCTCGCGCAGCGCCTTAACTTCGGTCCCTTGCAGCTCGATGCCGCACTCGATCTTCTCGGTGATCTCGTAGCGGTGGCGCGCCTGACGGTTGGTTGCGACGTCGCCAGGAGCGACCTTCTTTTTGCCTGCCTTAGCCATCGCCAGCGAGCCTAGCGAGCAGGCGCTTCTTCGGCGAGCACGAGGTCGACTCGGCCGCGCGCCTTGTCGAGGCGGTCAACCTTGACCTGAATCCGATCGCCGAAGCGGATCGTTGACCCACTCTTGTTCCCGGTCATGATCGTTCCATGCTCATTTAGATCCCACCAGTCGCCCTTGATGCGGCGAACAGGGAGGAAACCTTCATGCGCGCCGCCGTCGAAGCTGATGAAGATCCCAGCCCCGATCAGCCCCGTCACCTCGCCTTCGAATGGCTTGTCCGGGCCGCGCTCAAGCAGGCGGCGCTCAAGCAGGAAGGTTCCAGCGATCGAGTCGGCGATCCGCTCGGTGCGAATCGCGTCACGCTCACGCTCGCTGGTCCATACCGCCATCTCCTCGAGCTCATCGGCTCGCGGTGCCTGCTCGTCGCAACCGACGGCGCTGAGCAGCGCGCGGTGGCAGAGCAGGTCGGGGTAGCGGCGGATCGGCGAAGTGAAATGGCAGTAGTTGGAGAGGCCGAGCCCCGCGTGGCCAAGATTGTCGGGCGAGTAGCGCGCCTGGCGAAGCGAACGCAGCACTAGATAAGTGAGGCCCATCCTCGCGACGCCGGTGCGCTTGACGTGCTCGTCGACGGACAGCGAGGCTGCCGCGACAACCTCGGCCGCATCACTCGAAGAGAGGTGCTCGGGCGTGGCGGGAGTAGCGACGCCGAGCGAGGCGAGCTGACCAAGCAGCCGCTCGACCGACTCTGATTCAGGGCGCTCGTGAATTCGGTAGAGCGTCGGCAGGCTCTTTTCCATGCAGAGCGTCGCGACGGCCTCGTTGGCGGCGATCATCAGGTGCTCAATCAGGCGGTGTGATTCGGTCTGGATGCTGGCGACGGAGTCGGCAACGTGACCCTGCTTGTCGAACGAGAACTCCGGCTCGACCGACTCGATCGCCAACGCAGCACCGCCGGCGCGGCGCGCCTCGTCACGGGCGGCCGAAACTTCGCGCGCGGCAGTCAGTGGCTGCGCCCACGGATCTTCGGCCTGCCGCTCGCCGGCGAAGATCTCGTCAACGTCCTCGTAGCTGAGCCGCTTGTCAGACCGAATCGTCGAGCGGTAGAAGCTGCTCGAAACAAGCTTCGCACCCTCAAACTCGAGTTCTGCCGTGACCGCTAGGCGGTCCTCGCCAGGAACCAGCGAGCAGGCGTCGTTCGACAATGCTTCCGGCAGCATCGGCTCAACCGCGCCAGGAACGTAGACGCTGGTGGCGCGGCGGCGGGCCTCACGATCAACCGGGTCGCCCGGCCGCACGTAGGCGCTGACGTCAGCGATGTGAACCCAGACGCGCGTGCGCGAGTCGCTCAGCTTCTCGGCTGAGATCGCGTCGTCAAAATCCTTTGCGCTCGAGGGATCGACCGTGAAAGTCGTCAGCTCTCGCAGATCACGGCGCCCGGGCTC
>JBAXGJ010000056.1:0-7281 GCA_037139475.1 Actinomycetes bacterium | reverse complement strand
ATTCCGGGCGCCGACCTTGAGGTCGACATCGTCGTCGAAGGCGACGACAGCAGCCCTCAAAGTTCGCTCGACCCATTCTCAGATGACCCCGACGTCGTCGTCGTAGAGGTCGAAGAGCCGGTCGCCGACGAGCCGATCGCCGCGACAATCAAGCTCGCTGCCGACGCGCGCTACACAGCCACCGGTAAGCGCAAGCGGGCAGTTGCTCGCGTAATTCTTAAGCCCGGTAAGGGCGAGTACCTGATCAACGGCCGTTCGATCGATGAATTCTTCCCGCGCCCTGCTCTGCAGCGCAACATCCGCCAGCCGCTTGAGGCCGTCGGATATGAGGACAAGATGGACGTCATCGCCCGGATGCACGGCGGCGGCGTCTCAGCTCAAGCTGGAGCCCTGCGCCATGGGATCTCACGAGCACTGCTCGAGGCTGATCCGAACCTTCGTGGCGCGCTCAAGAGCCGCGGCTTCCTGACGCGCGACGCTCGTGCCAAGGAACGCAAGAAGGCCGGGCTCAAGAAGGCCCGTAAGCGGCCTCAGTTCAGCAAGCGCTAGAGCAGCTGGCCCGCGCGAATGGCGTGGATTCTCTAGGTTTCTCCTAATGGCTCGTCATCTCTTTGGCACCGACGGTGTCCGTGGCCTCGTCGGCGAGAAGCTGACCGCTGATCTGGCGATGGAACTAGGCAGAGCGGCGACCGAGCAGGCCGGCGGCGCCGGAACGCGCGTGCTCGTGATCCGCGACACGCGCGAGTCTGGTGAGATGCTCGAATCGGCTCTGGCGGCTGGAATCACGGCAGCCGGTGGAGAGGCGCTGCTCGGCGGCGTTCTGCCAACGCCGGCGGCGCCGCTGCTGATCGGCCAGTACGGATTCGACCTTGGCGTTGTCGTCTCGGCCTCTCACAATCCATACCAAGACAACGGGATCAAGTTTTTTGGCGGCGACGGGCTGAAGCTGACCGACGCGGCAGAGGAAGAGATCGAGGCCCGGCTAGCAGACGCCCCTAGCTCGACGCTGGAAGTTGGCCGCGTTCGCGAACTCCACGGAACGCAGGAGGACTACCTGCGCGCGCTTGAGACGCGCTTCGAAGCGCTTGACCTGAGCGGCGTCAATCTGCTGCTCGACTGCGCCCACGGAGCCACGTACCGCGTCGGCCCTGAGATCTTCCGCCGCCTCGGCGCGACGGTGACAGCCATCGGCGACGAGCCCGATGGCCGCAACATCAATGAGGGCGTGGGGTCAACGCACATTGAGGCGCTCGCAGCTGCGGTTGTAGCTGGCGGGCACGACCTCGGCTTCGCCTTCGATGGGGACGGCGACCGCGTGCTCGCGGCCGACCGCAACGGGTCGACCGTCGACGGCGACGAGCTGATCGCGCTCGCGGCGATTCACCTGCGGGCAATCGGCAGGCTCAACGGCGATGGTGTCGTCGTCACGGTGATGACCAACTACGGCTTCCACACGGCGATGAAGGCGGCTGAGATCGAGGTCGCGACGGCCGACGTTGGCGACCGTTATGTCCTCGCAGAGCTTCGCGAACGCAACTGGACGCTCGGCGGCGAGCAGTCGGGTCACATCATCGACATGGGCTTCGTTCCTTCCGGCGATGGAATTGCCAGCGCGTTGCTGACGCTGGAGGCGCTTGGCGGCGCCGATCTGGCAGAGCGCTCGGCGATGGAAAAGCTGCCGCAGCGACTTGTCAACGTCAAGGTCGCCGACAAGGCTCGCGCGCTAGCCGCCGTCGCCGGGCCGGCCGAGGATGCGAACCAAGTTTTGAGCGGGCAAGGGCGGGTTTTGGTCCGAGCGAGCGGCACAGAAGAGCTGGTTCGCGTGATGGTCGAAGCGCCGGACCAGGATCAATGCGACGAGATCTGCGCGAGCCTTGTCGCAGTAGTCGAAGCCGCCGGCTGACGGTCGTCTTTGCCACGCCGCAGTGGGGTCATCTAGCCCACTAGCTAGGCTTCAGTGCATGTGTGGAATCGTCGGTTACGTCGGCTCGCGGGCCGCTGAAGAGCTGCTGCTCGCAGGGCTCTCAAAGCTCGAGTACCGTGGCTACGATTCGGCCGGGATTTCAGTGATGTCGGGCGGCTCAATAGAGGCCGTTCGAGCGGTCGGTAATCTCGCCCAGCTCCAGACGGCGGTCGAAGCGCGCCAAGCCGCAGGCGGCGCCACGGCGACGCTGGTCGAAGCGGCGACGATCGGGATCGGCCACACGCGCTGGGCAACTCATGGCCGCGTCAACGAGCAGAACGCGCATCCTCACTTTGACACCGCGGATCAGGTTCATGTCGTCGTCAACGGGATCGTTGAGAACTACATGGAGCTGCGCGATCGGCTGATCGCAGATGGAGCCAGCTTCAGCTCCGAGACCGACGCCGAAGTGATCGCTCATCTCGTCGCCAACCACCTGGACGGCGACCTCGAGCAGGCCGTCCGCGGCGCCTACGGCGAACTCGAAGGCCACTTCGCCTTCGTGGCGATGGCGGTCGACTCGCCCGAGCTGCTGGTTGGTGCGCGCAAGGAGTGCCCGCTGATAATCGGCGTCGGCGAGGGGGAAATGTTCCTCGCCTCGGCTGTTCCAGCCTTCTTGGCTCAAACCCGCCGCGTTCAGTACGTCGAGAATGAGGAGATCGTCTCCGTGCGCCCCGCCGGCGCGAGCTTTACGACGCCGAGCGGCGAGCCGATCGAGCGTGAGGTTGTGACCGTCGATTGGGACGAGGAGACGGCAGAAAAGGGTGGCTACGAGACCTTCATGCTGAAGGAGATCCACGAGCAAGCCGACGCGATCGCTGAGACGATCGCCGACCGGACGGTTCGCGAGGATGGAGTAGACCTCGACGACGTAGGGGCGCTCAACGACGAACAGCTACGCAGCGCCAAGCGGATCATCGTTGTCGCCTGTGGTACTTCGTACCACGCCGGGCTGATTGGGCGCTACGCAATCGAAGAGCTCGCTCGCGTGCCGGTCGACGTCGAGATTGCTTCCGAGTACCGCTACCGCAACCCAATCGTGGGCCCGGGTGATCTGGTGATAGGCATCACTCAGTCGGGTGAGACGGCAGACACGCTCGCTGCGATGCGAATCGCCAAGGAGCGCGGCGCGACGGTGATGGCGATCACCAACATCATGGGCTCGCAGGCCACCCGCGACGCCGACGGCGTGCTCTACACGCGAGCAGGGCTTGAGGTGTCGGTCGCTGCAACGAAGACTTTCGTCTGTCAGGTGGCAGTGATGTACCTGCTGGCATTGCGCCTCTCTGAGCTGCACGACTCGCTCGCAGTCGAACGTCGTACTGAGTTGGTCGCAGAGCTCAAGCAGATGCCAAGTTTGATAACCGAGCTGCTTGCCTCGGTCGATCCTGTGGTTGAGGCGGTCGCCGAGCACGTTTGGGAAGCCAACTTCTTCCTTTATCTCGGCCGCCACGCGGGCGTCGCGGTAGCCGACGAAGGGGCGCTCAAGCTAAAAGAGGTTTCTTACATATCGACCGACGCTTATGCCGCCGGCGAGATGAAGCATGGCCCGATTGCGCTGCTCAGTGAGCAGACGCCGGTGGTTACCGTCGCGACCGATTCGCCGGTACTTGAGAAGGTGATTTCGAACATGCAGGAGGTGCGCGCGCGTGGCGCCTACCTGATTGCCGTTGCCAGTGCGGGCAACAAGACGATCGATCAGCAGGCCGATTCGGTTATCTCGATTCCACAGACCGACTGGATTCTGCAGCCACTGCTGGCCGTTATTCCGTTGCAGCTCCTGGCCTACAGGATTGCGCGGCTGCGCGGGCTCAACGTCGACCAGCCACGCAATCTCGCAAAGACGGTCACAGTCGAATAGATTGCAGCGATGAGTCCAGCACCCCGAGTCGGCATTGATCTGCTTGAGATCGACCGCTTGGAGCGTGCGCTGGAGCGACGGCCGAGGCTAGCCGACCGCTTGTTCACGCAGGGCGAGCAAGCGTATTCGCAGAACCAGGCGAGGCCGGCCCAGCATCTCGCGGCGCGCTTCTGCGCCAAGGAGGCGGCCACAAAAGCTCTCGGCCTCGCCGTATTGCGGCCGCTCGAGATCGAGGTTGAGCCGCAAGGCGACGGCTCGCCGCAGCTACTTCTCAGCGGCGCTGCGGCGGCACGCGCTGCGCAGCTTGATCTGGCGCTCGGCTGTTCTCTGACTCATTCGAAAGAGACCGCTGGTGCAGTCGTGGTCGGCGGGCCAGCATGAGCGATTGGTTGATCGCGCTCTCCGACGCCAAGCGCTCACGCGCCGCCGACCAGTGGGCAATTGAGAACGCGGGAGTATCAGGGCTGACGCTGATGGAGGCCGCGGCCGCTGGTCTCGCCGACTACGTCGATCGGTATGTGCCGGAAGGGGTGATCGCGATCGTCTGCGGCGGCGGCAACAACGGCGGTGACGGTTACGCCGCTGCACGGCTGCTGCGCGCCTCTGGCCGCGAAGTGACGGTGCTCCAGGCCGGCGACTTGGGGCGGCTCAGCGGCGATGCTCTCGCTCAGCTCAGGCTGCTGCCGGGTGCGCCGCCACTGCCGTTTGAGCCTGCGCTGCTGGACGGAGCTTCGGTTGTCGTTGACGCTCTGCTCGGCACCGGCTTCAGTGGCAAGCCACGCGGCCCGATCGGTAAAGCAATCAAGGCCTTGTCGCGCTGCGATCTGCCGATCGTCGCCGTTGACGTGCCGAGCGGCGTCGACGCCTCAAGCGGTGAGGTTCTCGGCGACGCCGTCACGGCGCAGATGACGGTCAGCTTCAACTGCGACAAGCCAGGACTCCACATCAACCCGGGCCGCGAGCATGCTGGCGCCGTCCGCGTAGTTGACATTGGAATCCCGCCAGGCGCACCGCTCGACGAGGCGTCGGTCGGGCTGATCATCGACGAGCCACTAATTGCCTCGCTTCCACGGCGCGGAGCAGATTCGAACAAGTTCACCAGCGGCCATCTCTACGTCGCAGCCGGATCACGCGGACTGACCGGCGCGGTGGTATTGGCCTCGACCGCTGCGATGCGAGCTGGCGCAGGCTATGTGACGGCCTGCGTTCCGGCCAGCGAACAGCCGGTCGTTGCTGCGCAGCTCGTTGAAGTGATGCAGCTGTCGCTTGCTGGCGACCGCGGCCATCATCGCCGTGAGGGAGCTGACCAGCTCCGCAGGGCGGTTCTCAAGCGGTCGGGGACGGTGCTGCTCGGGCCGGGGCTCGGCGCGAGTAAGGGCGCAGCGGCCTTTGCGCGCCAAGTAGCTGCCGAGATCAAGGCGCCGCTTGTGATCGACGCCGATGGGCTGGGCGCCTTCGCTGGGCGGCTCGGCGAGCTGAAGTCGCGCAAGGGGCCGACAGTGCTCACGCCGCACGAGGGCGAACTGGCGCGGCTGCTCGAGTGCAGCGTCGACGACGTTCGCCAGCGGCGCCTAAAGCATGTGCGTTCGGCAGCAAAGGCTGCCAAGTCGACGGTTATTCTGAAGGGCGTTGACACGCTTGTCTGCACCGCTGACGGGCTGGTTGCGGTAAGCCCGGGGGCCTCGCCTGGGCTCGCCACTGCAGGCACAGGCGACGTGCTTGGCGGCGTTGTTGGAGCGCTGCTCGCGCGTGGCGCCGATCCGTTCGTCGCCGCGGCCGCTGCCGTCCGACTGCACGCCCGCGCGGCCACGATCGCGGCCGAAAGTGTCGGGACCGAAGGAATGATCGCCAGCGATGTCGTTGCCTCTCTGCCTTTAGCGTGGGCCTGACGGTAAGATTCTCGCCATGACCGCAACCGTCAGTCAGATCATGGATGCAGACCCGCAGAGCGTGGGCCCCGAGGACAGCGTTGAAACCGTTGTCCAGCGGATGCACGAACACGAACTCCCTGGCCTACCCGTCGTTGATGAGGACGAAATCCTGGTCGGGATAGTCACCGAGAGTGATCTGCTGATGTTTGATGAGCAAGACGACGTTGATCCTCCGGCGCACGTCCAGATCATGGGTGGCGTTATCTACCTTGGATCGGTCAAGCACTGGGAAGAGCGAGTGCGCAAGTCGGTCGCCAGCACGGTCGAGGAGATCATGAGCACCGAACCGATCACAGTTAGCCCTGATGCTGATGCGCACGACGCTGGTCACTTGATCTCTGAGCACGGGCACAACCGCTTGCCGGTCGTCGACGATGAGGGCCGTCTTGTCGGCGTCGTAACGCGCGTCGATGTGCTCGAGGCACTGCTAGAAGATCGATAGCGAGTGAGCTGATCGCAGTGCGTGCGCTGGTATCGGTCAATCTCGCAGCGATTGAACGGAACGTCGCGCTGCTCGCGGCGCGGGCGCCGTCAGCGCAGCTTTGCGCAGTCGTCAAAGCGAACGGTTACGGCCACGGCGCTGTCGCTGCAGCACAGGCGGCGATCGACGGTGGCGCCACTTGGCTTGCGGTCGCTACTTCGGCCGAAGCAACTTCACTTAGGGATGCAGGAGTTGAAGTTCCGATCCTGCTGATGGGCGCGTTGACTGCGCCGGAGCTGGAAGTCGCACTGCGCGCGCAGGCCGATGTTGTCGCCTGGAGCGAAGAGTTCTTGGCCCGCGTGGCCGCGCTCGGCGGTGGCCGCGTGCACGTGAAGCTGGACACCGGGATGGGCAGGCTCGGCACGCGCGACCGTGCGCTGGCGACGAGCCTGGCCGAACAGGCCGGCGCTGACGCGCAGATTGAGTTGGTCGGCTTGATGACGCACTTCGCAACAGCAGACGAGTTGGGAGACGACTTCTTCGCTCAGCAGCTTGACGAGTTCACGAGCTGGGCCGACGAAGTCGTCGCGACGAACCCAGGGTTGCTCCGGCACGCTGCCAACAGCGCTGCGCTGCTGCGTGACGCTAACTCTCACTTTGATCTCGTCCGTCCCGGCCTTGCCTGTTACGGGCTCGACCCCTTCGGTGTCGACCCTGCGGCGCAAGGGCTGGAGCCGGCGCTCCGCCTGGAATCTTATGTCGCCTCGATTAAGCGATGCGACGCTGGCCAGAGCATCGGCTATGGGCGCAGCTTCGTCGCAGAGCAAGCGACAACGATTGCGACCGTTCCCATCGGTTACGCCGACGGCTGGAAGCGAATCTTCTCAAACAACGCCGAGGCCTTGATCAACGGCAGACGCTTTCCCGTCGTCGGCAACGTCAGCATGGACAACATGACGCTCGATCTAGGCAGCGATGGGGGAGCGGTGCAGATCGGAGACACAGTTACTTTGCTCGGCAGCGATGGCGATGATCGGATCCTCAGCGAGCAACTCGCGACTCGCGCGAGCACGATCAACTACGAGATTGTGACCTCGATCAGCGA
>JBAXGJ010000055.1:0-7302 GCA_037139475.1 Actinomycetes bacterium | reverse complement strand
TGATCGTCTTGTCGTAGAGCTTGGCGTCAACGCCGTGCTCTAGCGCAACCTCGCGCAGCGGCTGGCCGGTGGCGGTCGCCTGTTTGACAATCGCCGCTGCCTTGTCGTAACCGATCGCTCCGTTGAGCGCCGTTGCGACAGCCAGCGTTGAACCGGCCGAGGCTGCAGCGCCGGCCTTGTTGGGCTGGATGCCGTCGATGCACTTCTCGGCGAACATCGTCGAGCTGGTCGTGAGCAGGTGGATCGACTGGATCAGGTTGCGGCCGATCAGCGGGATCCGCACGTTCAGCTCAAACTGACCTTGCATACCGCCGATCGTGATCGCCGTGTCGTTGCCGATCACCTGAGCGGCTACCTGCAGCACGACCTCGGGAATCACCGGGTTGACCTTGCCAGGCATGATCGAGGAGCCCTTCTGCAGCTCCGGCAGGAACAGCTCGCCGATGCCGGCGCGCGGGCCTGAGCCCATCAGCGCGATGTCGTTAGCGATCTTCGTCAGTGAAACGGCCAGCACCTTCAGCGCGCCGGAAAGCTCAACCAGCGAGTCGCGGTTGCCTTGTGCTTCGAACGGGTGCGCTGGCGCGTCGATCTTCAGCCCCGTCTCTTTACTCATTTCGCGGCGGACCTTCTTTGCGAACTGGCGGTGAGTGTTGAGCCCGGTGCCGGTTGCGGTGCCGCCGAGCGGAATCTGGCGAACGTGGATTAGCGTCGCTTCAATCCGCTCGCGCGCCAGCGCGATCTGCGTCTCGTAACCGGCGAACTCTTGGCCTAGCGTGACCGGCACGGCGTCCATCAGGTGCGTGCGGCCGGCCTTGACGATGTTCTTAAAGCTACGCGCCTTCTTGCCGAGTGAGCGTTCTAGCGTCTGCAGCGCCGGCAGCAGCTCATTCGTCGTCATCTCCAACGCCGCGAGGTGGACGGCAGAAGGGAAAACGTCGTTCGATGACTGGCCAAAGTTGACCTCGTCATTGGCGTGCGCGCCGGAGAGGCTTGCAATCACCTCGTTGGCGTTCATGTTCGACGAGGTTCCGGAGCCGGTCTGGAAGACGTCGATCGGGAACTGGCTGTCGTGTTTGCCGGCGACGATCTCGTCGGCGGCCTTGGCGATCTTGCGAGCGGTTGTTGGCTTCAGTAGCCCGAGCTCGCCGTTGACGCGAGCTGCAGCGCCTTTGATCCGCGCTAGCCAGTGGATTACCTGGATTGGCACGCGCTCGCCGGAGACCGGGAAGTTGTCTACCGCCTTTGCTGTTTCGCCACCGTACAGACGCTTCGCTGCCATCAGAACTCCTTCGGAGGGTTGGTCTCCCAATGCTACGACCGATAGCCGCTGCGGCGCGGCGCGGCCGTAGAAGGCGCTTACTTCGCGCTGCGTTGCGATGGCGCAGATTATCCGACGCGTAGCCGTTGATCCCATTGAACTGGTAGGTTCGGATCGTCCCGACTCCTCCCGAAATTGACTTAACGATGAGCGACCAACAGACGGACAGTCCCGAGAATGGAGTCGAAAGCGACTGGGGAGAACTCGGCAGCACGACGTCACCACGGGCTTGGATCGCGCTAGCCGCCTTCGTTCTCGTCGTCATCACTTTTTCGGTCTGGGGGATATTCGGGACGATCCCCGTGCAGAGTGAGCTTCCAGCACAGATCACGAATGTCGGGACGCCGATCGAGATACCGGCTGGGAGTTCTGGCTCGGTCGTTTTGGCCAGCTTCGATCCGGCGCGCGGAGAAGCTCGGAACACCAGCGAGGTGTTCAAGAAGGGGCAAGAGTTGATGTCGATCAAGCCCTTTGCTGGCGGCTCGGCGGTCCCAGTCGTTGCACCGGTCGATATGACCTTGGCTTTTCAGGTTGTCGAGGGAATGCCGGTAGAGCCGTCGACGGTCGTTGCCAGCGGATATCAGCGCGACGAGGAGGCAGAGGAATGGATTTTCGCGGTCACCTCGCTGGCCAACGTTTCGGTCATCAAGAGTGCCGAGAGGATCACGATCGCAGCGGCCGATCCACGGCTGAGCCAAGAGTCAAGAACGATCAAGATCGATCGCGTTGGGCAGGTTCCTTTAACCGAAGCGCAGATTGCGAACATAATCAGAAACCCAATCGCGGCAAGAAGAGCTTTCGTCGCATCCAATGGCGCGCCCTACGCCGTCGTCTTTACCACCACCGGCTCTGCCAAGAGTCTAAGAGGCCGCGCCAGCGCCGCAGCCGTCATCACCGTGACTACGGACAGCCCCGCCCCACTTTCCTTGCTTTTTGGCGGGTAGGGGCTGAGTGCTGTGACGACCACCGCCGTGACAGAGGCTCCTGTCAGGACCGGCAGACGCCAAAAGGTTCCAACCGTTCTCCAAATCGAAGCACTCGAGTGCGGAGCAGCTTCGCTGGGGATGGTTCTTGCTGGCTATGGAAGGTGGGAGTCTCTCCGGACCCTGCGAATGGCCTGCGGTGTTAATCGCGACGGCTCAACGTTTTCGGAAATGATGGGCGCCGGACTGCAGTTCGGACTCGCCCCGACTGTGCATCGAGGTACCGCTGGGGATCTGAACGGTTTGCCGATGCCGGCGATTATCTGGTGGGATCGTAAGCACTTTGTGGTTCTGGAAGGCGCTGCGAAGGGGTCGTTCTACGTCAACGACCCGGCGTTCGGTCGATTGACATATTCGGCAAAAACGTTCGAGCGCTACTACTCCGGTGCCGCACTCACGTTCGAGCCATTGCCCTACTTCAAAAAGATGGGCAAGTCTTTCAATCCGCTATCGAGTCTGCTCGCCAAGCTCCCAGGCACTTGGAGCGGCGTGGTGCTCGCGCTAACCGCCGGCTTGCTGGCGCTGCTGCCCGGGATTCTGTTGGCACCCGCGGGCGCAGTATTCATCAACCAAGTGTTGGCGGGCGGCGATAGGACTTTCTTGCCTTTTGTAGTCGGAACGATGGCCGTGATTGGCCTCTTGGCAATCGGTCTTACATACCTTCAATTTTTCGCTTTAGCGAGGATTCAAGGCAAGCTTGCTTCGCAAAACACGGTCGTCTTTCTAGCCAAGCTGTTGAGACTGCCGACGCTTTTCTTCGCCTCGCGAAATATCGGCGACATAGTTCAGCGCGTCGGTTACAACCGCAGCGTCGCGCAGCTGCTCGCCTCGCAAGTGGCGAGCTCGCTGATCGCCATGATCGCGATGGTTGCGTACGCCGCTTTGATGTTCTATTACAACTGGGTGCTGGCCCTGATCGTTCTGGCCTTGGGGGCGGTGAACCTCGCCATGCTGCAGGCGGTTGTGTCACGGCAAAGAGTCAGCCAGGGACTCGTGATGATCAACAGCGGGGACCTGCAGGGAACGACAATCTCCAGCTTGCAGTCGATCGAAACGATCAAGTCGGGTGGCTTGGAGGCGGAGGTATTCGCCAAGTGGGCCGATCAGCAAACTCGGCTGGTCGCTTCGACAGGCAGATTGGATGTGCTGGTCGCTGTCGTTAGCGCCGTTCCGTTCTTGATAACGATGCTGACCTCAGTTGCGATCATGATTATCGGCGCGCTGGCCGTGATTGATGGGTCGCTCTCGCTCGGCGGCCTTATTGCCTTCCAAGCGCTCGCTATCGGCATCAACGGTCCGATCGGGCAGTTGGTGGGGGCTGCCAGCCAAGTGCAAACGATCACGATCAATCTCGAGCGCATCGATGACGCACTCGATAATCCGATCGACGGCCGTTATCTGGTGCCCCCCATCGACGTCGAAGCTCAGGCTGCTTCTTTGCGACCGCTCAGCGGCTCGGTCAGATTTAAAGATGTCGAATTCAGTTACGACGGCGGCGAGCCCATAGTTCAGGGCCTCAGCTTCGAACTCGAACCGGGCAGTCGCGTGGCACTGGTGGGAACGTCGGGAGCGGGCAAGACGACGATCGGCAATCTCGCCGCGGGCCTCTTAATCCCACAGTCAGGGAGCATCACCTACGACGGGCGCAAGATCAACCAAGTTGCCCCTGCGGTGCTTGGTTCGCAGCTTGCCAAAGTCGACCAGACGATCATGTTGTTCAAGGGTACGGTGCGTGAGAACGTCACATTCTGGGACGCGACGATCAGCGACGATCTCGTGATCGAAGCGCTGCGTGACGCTCAGATTTTGGACATGATCTTGGCTCGGCCAGGCGGCCTTGATGGAGAGGTGGCCGAAGGTGGAGTTAATTTCAGCGGTGGTGAGCGTCAGCGACTTGAAATAGCGCGCGCTTTGGTCCGTTCACCGAGCTTCTTGATCCTCGATGAAGCAACGAGCGCGCTAGACACCGTGGCTGAGTTTGCCGTTGACTGCGCGATTCGCGCTCGAGGCTGCTCGTGCCTGATAATTGCCCACCGCTTGAGCACAATTCGCGATGCTGATGAGATCGTTCTGCTCGCCCGTGGCGGTGCGGTGTCCGAGAGAGGCACTCACGATGAGCTGATCGCCTTGGGCGGTCTCTACGCGGAGCTGGTTGAGAGCGCAGGGAGTGGCGGCGATGTCGGAACATAAGCGACTTTCAATGCGGGACAACAAGGCAGTTAGCCTCACTTCGGGAACGGCCGATCTGTTTCTCGTTGGCAGCGACGCGAAGCTTTGGCCTCTGATCACCGTTACGGGCCCGATCGATCTAGTAGGGCCGGACGACGGTCCGATTGACATGGTCGCGGTCGCCCGCGTAGGTGCCAAGCTGACGGTTTTAGATGATCGCGACGCGCAACTCGAAAAGTGGTGCCTGGCCCTCGGCGAGCGTTTTAGAGTCGATCTGGGCGAGCTTCAGCAAAGCGACCAGGCCGCTGTCCGCTCGAAGTTAACGAGCTTCAGCTCTGCCCAAGTCCTGGCGTGCGAGCAGAGAGGTACGACCGAGCAGGAAGGTACCGCGGCGCGGGATCGCCGTCTTATTCAGTGGACGAAGAGCTTCTTGACTGCGAGCGTGAACCAAGCCGGGTCGGTTGGTCTTGACCCCGATCATCTGACCGACGACGATTTGGTTGGGACCTTTCGAACCCTCGGTCAGGTACAGGGCTTCGATGTGGTTAAGCCCAACTTCAACCAGTCCAATGAGGTTGAACCGGTCCGAGCGATCGCTGTGGCTTCAGCGGTCCGCACTCGCAAGGTCAGCCTCAGCGACGGTTGGAACGCTCACACCAAGACGCCCCTGTTGGGGTTCATCCCCTCGGCAGACGGTTCGATCATGCAACCGGTAGCGCTGCTTCCATCGCGCAGCGGTTACCGCATCCAACGACCTCAGGACCTAAAGCCGAAGCCAATCAGTGACGAGGAGATTGCCGCTCTGGCTCCGATGGCCTATCAGGTGTACGTGCCGCTGCCCCATTCCCGGCCGGCGACGGTCAAGGACATCGCGAAGCTCGCAGGTAAGGGGACGTTGTCGCTCTGGCTCGCGATTCTCGGCTGTTCTGCTGCCGCAGCAATCCTGGCGCTGGCAACGCCGGCCATTGCCAACACCGTCTTGGGCGTCTTTGTTCCCGCGGGAAGTTCATCTGCAGTCGCGTTAGTCGGCGTCGTGCTGTGCGTCCTGGCGATCAGCTCGGGCATGTTCGTTCTGGTTCAAAACTTTGCTACCTCGGCGTTGACACAGGTGGCTCAGTTGCGGGTCGCGTCGGCGCTCTGGGATCGCACACTTGATCTGCCGCTGCGCTTCTTCCGCCGCTACGAAAGCGGTGACCTTGCGACCCGCTTGATGATTATTGATGAGCTAACAGATCAGCTGAATTCGCAAGTCGTCACGGTGGTCCTGACCGCCGTGTTTTCGCTCGTCAATTTCGTGCTGCTGTTGAGCTATAGCCTTCCGCTGGCGATCGCTGCGGCCATCTTTATTGGCATCACCGGATTTGTAATAGTGCGCGTCGCGTATCGTTTTACCGAGCTGACTGGTGAGCAACTTACGTCCTCGCGCGAATCAATGTCTTGGGTAGTTCAGCTGATTACTGGGCTCAGCAAGGTCCGCGTTGCCGGCGCAGAAGACCGCTTCACTGCTCTGACGATGAATATCTTTGCGCGCGGAATTAATGTCGGATCGAAATCGACCTTGCTAATCGGGAAGGTGCAGGCCTACTTGGGGGGGCTCAGTGCGCTGGCGCCGATGGTGTTCTTCGTAATCGTCGGCACTCTGATGTGGAGCAGCAACGGTGCAACGATCGATCCGAGCACCTACATTGCCTTCTCGATCGCCTTCGGCACGGTGCTTGGCGCGATCGTTGGTTTGGTGGCCGCAGTGCCCGCGATCGCGCTGATCAAGCCAGCTATGGAGTTGATCAATCCAATCCTCGAATCGACACAGACGCAATCGGTGGATGCCAAACCACTAGGGCTAATTGCCGGCAAGATCGAGTTGAAGGACCTCAGTTTTAGGTATCAGCCCTCTACCCCGATCGTGCTGAAGGGGATTTCGCTGGTAATCAACTCGGGCGAGATGACCGCGATCGTTGGACCATCGGGCTCCGGCAAGACGTCAATTCTGCGGATGATCACAGGTGTTGAATCGCCCGACTCGGGAGAGGTTCTGATTGACGGACATGACCTGCGTGATATTGACGGAAACGATTATCGCCGCAGGATTGGAACAGTCATTCAGGGCGGGCAACTCTTGGCAGGGTCGATCTTGGACAACATTTCAGGCGGCGCAGAGATTTCCGAGGATGCTGCTTGGCGCGCGGCCGATGCGGCATCGATCGGAGATGAAATCCGGGCGATGCCGATGAAACTCAACTCGCTCGTTAGCACCAGCACGTTCTCTGGTGGGCAGGCCCAGCGAATTCTGATTGCGCGGGCGTTGGCGCGCGATCCAAAGATTCTCCTTTTCGACGAGGCAACCAGCGCACTCGATAACGAGAGCCAAGATGTGGTCATGGAATCGGTCAGCAAACTTGATCTAACCCGCGTGGTAATCGCTCACCGCCTCTCAACCGTGATGAATGCCGACCGGATCTTGCTGATCGCAGACGGGCAGCTGCTCGAAGAGGGCACCTATCGGTCACTGATGGAGCGAGACGGACTTTTTGCCGAG
Organism: Actinomycetes bacterium; assembly: GCA_037139475.1. Classification (GTDB taxonomy): domain Bacteria; phylum Actinomycetota; class Thermoleophilia; order Solirubrobacterales; family Solirubrobacteraceae; genus F1-60-MAGs163. Next base: position 296 of record JBAXGJ010000055.1, on the reverse strand, counting down.
CTTGCAAAGCGGCAGTTGTCTTGAGCGCGTGGTCTCAGCCGCAGAAGGCGCTTATTTCGCGCGCGACGGCGACCGGGTCGTCGTAGGCGGCGAGGTATCCGGTCCGTGGCAGCGTTCGCAGCTGAGCATCGGGCAGTAGGTCGAGCGCCTCTTCGGCGGCTATCGGCGGGTGGCGTGGATCCTCCTCTGGCCAGAGCAGCAGCACGGGGAAGTCCATCGCTGTGTAGGCCTCGATCAGTTCGCGCTGAACGCAGTTTGGGCGGCTGCGGGCGAAGACGGCCCACGAGCGCGCGAGG
>JBAXGJ010000054.1:0-7414 GCA_037139475.1 Actinomycetes bacterium | reverse complement strand
AGCCAAGCACCCTTGAATCCGGTGTGACCAGTTATGAGCACACGCTTGCCTGCCCAGAATGACTCGCCGATGCTCATATTTCAGCACCATAACTCCGAAAGAGCGACTTACCCGCACGACTCATCGCGATTTCCACCAGTCAAGCGTCTCCGTGAGTCCTTCTTCCAGCGAAATTGAGGGCACGTAGCCAACCTCGTTGCGCAGGCGCGTCGAGTCGGCAACGATTAGCTGCGGGTCATCAACACGTGGCGGCACCGCTCCGATCTCGAGAAGATCAGGGCGTTCCGCCGCAGCGCCTAGGAGCTCAACTACATGCTTGACCGTAACTCCCTCGCCGCTAGCCATGTTGATTGCGCCGGTGACATCCGAATCAAGCAGCGCAACAAAGGCGCCTGCTAGATCGCGAACATGCATGAAATCGCGGATCTGCGTTCCGGCGCTCGTCTGGGCCTTCTTCCCTAACGCCAAGGCATGCGCAACCGACGCCACGAGACGACGTTGATCTTCACCTGGGCCATAGAGAAAGAAGATCCGCCCCCAAGCAACTTCCAACCCTCGAAGGCGCCCGATGCTCTCTACAGCCACCCGAGTCGCTCCCTTGCATACTCCGTAAAGGGAGTCCGGCCCCAAGGCGGCGTCCTCAGCAATTGGCTGGGTCGAACCCCAACGGTATTCAGCGCAGCTTCCAGCGAAAACGGCTCTCTTACCACCGACGGCTGCGAACTGCTCCAGCAGACCAACGCTTGCGGCCATCCACTGAATATTCTGTGGCGCCTCCCAGTACGCGCCAGGCTCTGCGAACCATGCGAAGTGCAACAAGTGGGTTGGCTTTACTCGGCGCAGCAGTTCATTGCGGGAACGCTCGTCGAGAAGGTCGACGCTATGCCAAGCCACACCTTCCAGTGCTGGGGCACCTGAAGCATCGCGCGAGACTGCATGAACCTCAAAGCCAGCGCTGAGCAGCGGCTGCAAGACGTTACTCCCGATCAGCCCGGATGCACCGGTTACCAGGACGCGCCTCAAAATGTGAAGTCGGGGTAGTCGAGATCCTTGGCCACGATTGTACGTCCGTGTGCTGGCTCGCTAGGCCATTCGATCGAAAAGCCAGGATCGTCCCAGCGGACCCCCCTCCCTGCCTCCGGAACATATTCGTGACCCATCAGATATTCGATCTCGCACTCGTCGCAGAGCGTCTGATAACCATGCGCGAGACCAGGCGGAATGAATAGCGCTTTACGATTTGACGCACTGAGCTCGGCTGCGTGCCACTGGCCGAATGAAGGCGACGAGCGTCGCAAGTCGAGGGCAACATCGTAAATCGCCCCGCGCACGCAACTAATTAGTTTGGCCTCACCGAAAGGCGCTGCTTGGTAATGCATTCCGCGAACCGTCCCGGACTTGGCGTTGAACGAGGAGTTTGCTTGCACCACCGTTATCTCGAGGCCGGCGGTCGCAAACTGCTCGGCGTCAAAGGTCCGGGCGAACCAGCCTCGTTCGTCACCTAAAACCTCTGGTTCAACGACCCAAACCCCTTCTAGCGATGTCTCGGTCAGTTCCATGCGATTGCTAGGCAAATAGGCGAAGCTCCGGCGCTCGGGCAGCGAACACGCCGCCCCACTCCCGGATATGAGCGTATTGCTCCATGATTTCCTCGCGTAGGTTCCACGGCAGAATTAGGACGACATCTGGACGCTCCAGATCGATCATCTCTGGATCTACAATCGGAATCTGCGTTCCTGGCAGCAAGCGCCCCTGCTTGTGTGGGTTTCGGTCACAGGTGAAATCAAGAAAATCCCGACCCAAGCCGCAGTAGTTGAGAAGCGTGTTGCCTTTCGCCGGTGCGCCGTAGCCGACGATGCTCTTTCCTGACGCTTTAAGGTCAATCATGAAGCTCAGGATCTGGCGCTTGTCCTGAACGACGCGCCGCGCGTATGCGCGGTAGGTCTCAATATTAGTGAGGCCAGCCGCCTCCTCGCGGGCCAAAACGGACTTTGATGCAGCCGATTGCGGCTTGGACGCGTCGTCGTCGTGGCAGCCAAATACGCGAAGTGAGCCGCCATGCGTTGGTAGATCCTCAACGTCGAAGAGCCGCAGGCCATGGGCGTTGAAAATCTTCTCAACCGTCGTGTACGAGAGGTACGAGAAATGCTCGTGGTAAATCGTGTCCCATTGATTGAGAGCGATCAGGCTCTCAAGGTTTTGAAACTCCATTGTGATCACGCCGTCAGGCTTGAGGAGAATCTTCATACCGGCTACGAAGTCGTTGATGTCAGGGACATGAGCCAGGACGTTGTTCCCTAACAACAGGTCGGCGCTCGACTGGTCCACGAGCCGCCGAGCTGTCTCGGCTCCAAAGAACTCCTCTACCGTCTCAATGCCCTTCTCTCGAGCAACTTTGGCCGTATTGGCGGTTGGCTCAACGCCGAGCACTGGGATCCCCTTCTTCAAGAAATACTGCAGCAGATACCCATCGTTTGATGCCAGCTCCACAACCTGGCTGGAGCCCCCCAAACCCCAACGCTCGCTCATCGCGTCCACGTATCGGCTGCTGTGATCGAGCCAAGATGTGGAGTACGACGAGAAGTAGGCGTAATCATCGTCGAACATCCGCTCGGCCGATTCAAAATCCTCCAGCTGGACTAAATAGCAACTGCTGCAGACCATCGCCCGCAGAGGGAAGAAGGGTTCCATTGCATTAGCCCGTTCGGCCGGGATGTTGTCGTTTGCAATCGGAGACATTCCGAGGTCGACGAAAACGTCCTCAAGCGGAGTGGAGCAATGGCGACAAAGAGTAGTCAAGGGCATTAGAACCTTCTCAGTCCCAAGCGCGCCAAGGCGCTTCGCCGGTGGCCCAAAGGTCCTCTAGCTGATTGCGCTCACGCAGAGTGTCCATGGCTTGCCAAAAGCCTTCGTGGCGATATGCGGCGAGCTGCCCGTCATCTGCAAGCTTGCGCATTGGCTCTTGTTCCCAGACAGTTTCATCATCTGCAAGATAGGCCCCAATGCCGGGTTCCAATACGAAGAAGCCCCCGTTCATCCATGACCCGTCACCGCGCGGTTTCTCTTGAAACTGATTCACCTCAACTCCATCAAGGTCGAGCGATCCAAACCGTCCCGGTGGCTGGATCGCTGTCACCGTTGCTAGACGTCCCTGCTCCCGATGAAACGCGACTAGAGCCTGCATGTCGATGTCCGCCAGGCCATCACCGTAAGTCAAACAGAACGTTTCGTCGCCAACGAACGGCAAGACACGCTTCAGTCGGCCACCGGTCATCGTCCTATCTCCCGTGTCAACCAACGTCACACGCCACGGCTCTGTTCTCGTTTGGTGGACCTCCATTGAGCCAGCAGCAAGGTCGAACGTCACATCTGAAGTGTGCAGCGCGTAATTCGCGAACCACTCCTTGATCATGTATCCGCGATATCCAAGGCAAACGACGAAATCGTCAATTCCGTGAGCCGAGTAGCTCTTCATTATGTGCCAGAGGATCGGCATGCCGCCAATCTCAACCATTGGCTTCGGCTTAATCGTGGTCTCCTCGCTGAGACGCGAGCCCAGCCCACCAGCGAGAATTACGGCCTTCATCAGGGTCAGACTACCCGAATCGCTGCCTACCCGATGGAAGATCGCAATCAATTCACTACGCTGGTCAACCCGTGACCCCGCGCACAGCTCTGATAACCGGCATTACCGGTCAAGACGGCTCCTACCTCGCTGAGCTGCTGCTCGAGAAGGGCTACGAGGTTCACGGCATGGTCCGGCGCTCGTCAACCGAAACGTTTGAGCGGATCGAACAGATCCGCGACAAGGTGACGCTCCACCAGGGTGACCTGCTCGATCAGCGATCGCTGGTTGACGCGCTGCGCGCGAGCAAACCAGACGAGATCTACAACCTCGCCGCAATGAGCTTTGTCGCCGCCTCTTGGGTGCAGCCGACGCTGACAGCCGAGCTCACCGGCGTCGGTGTTACGCGGATGCTCGAGGCGATGCGTGAGGTCTGCCCCGAGGCGCGCTTCTACCAAGCATCGTCGAGCGAGATGTACGGAAAGGTGCTGGAGGTTCCCCAGACCGAGACGACTCCGTTCTATCCGCGTTCCCCCTACGGAGTGGCGAAGGCCTACGGCCATTTCATCACCGTTAATTACCGCGAGTCATATGACCTCTTTGCTGCCGGCGGGATTCTCTTTAACCACGAGTCGCCGCGCCGCGGCTTGGAGTTCGTAACTCGCAAGATCACTTGGCACGCTGCGGCGATCAAACTTGGCCTTATAGATAAGCTTGCGCTCGGCAACCTAGACGCTGAGCGTGACTGGGGCTACGCGAAAGATTACGTCGAAGCGATGTGGCTAATGCTGCAGCAGGACACGGCCGATGATTACGTCATCGCAACGAACCAAACGAACTCTGTGCGCGAATGCGTTGAAGTGGCCTTCGATGAAGCTGGCCTCGGCAGCTTTGAGCCGTACGTCGAGCTTGACCAGCAGTTCGTGCGCCCGGCAGAGGTGGACCAGCTGATCGGCGACTACGGCAAGGCTGAGCGCGAGCTCGGCTGGACGCCAAAGACGAGCTTTGACGAGCTGATCCGGCTGATGGTTCGAGCCGACCTCGAGCTGCTCTCCAGCTAACTGGAACTGCGCAGGTCGGCGAGATCGGTCTCCACCATCTCGGCAATCATCTGCTCGAAACTGAACTCTCGCTTCCAACCCAACTCTTGCTCGGCGCGCGACGGATCGCCTACCGGAGCGGTCGGCTCCGGCGGGCGCACAAAGGCCGGGTCAACGCGGATGCTGTCCTCGACCCGATCAGAGATCCCGGCCGCAGCGAAGGCCGCCTCGACTAGCTCCCCGACTGTTCGCCCCTGGCCGCTAGCGAGTACGTAATCGCTCGGCTGCTCAGCGCGCACGGCGAGCACGATTGCGCCAACGATGTCGCGCGCATCCGACCAGTCACGCACGGCTGTGAGGTCGCCTAGTACCAACTCGTCCTGTTGACCGAGCGCGATCGCCGCGGCGCCACGCGTCACCTTGCGCGGTAGAAAATGCGGTGGCCGGCGCGGCGACTCATGGTTGTAAAGAATTCCGCCGCAAGCGAAGAGGCCGTGGTGCTCGCGCATCGTTCTAACGAGCCCCAGCGCGGCGAGCTTGGCGACCCCGTACGGCGATCGCGGTCGCATCGCTGAATCCTCGTTCTGCGGGCTGACGTCGGTGTCGCCGAAAACCTCGGCTGATGCCGAAAACCAAACCTTTGGCCGCGCACTCGCCTCGAGCGCGGCGGCAAGGACCTCGGAGGTTGAGCCGACGATTGCCGCCATCGTTGAGCTTGGGTCTTCCCACGAGTCGGGAACGAAGGTTGGCGCTGCGAGGTGGTAGATCTCATCGGCTCCGCTGGCCGCGATTGCGCTGCGCAGAGAACCAACCGCAAGCAGATCGCCCTCGATGTATTCGATCTGGTCAGCAATCCCGATCAGGTTGCGCGCCTCAGATGCGCTCGCCGCCAGGTCGAAGCCGATCACCTCGTAGCCGTCAGCGAGCAGCCGCTCAGCCAGATACGAGCCGTCCTGCCCGGCGATTCCAGTGATTAGTGCGCGCGCCATTGATGGCAGCCTAGAGCGCCTGCCCGCCATGCTGCGGGATCGACCCGCCGCTGCGATACTTGCGCTGATGGCCGAGCTCACGAACCAGACAGGCCGTATAAGCGGTACGCGGCCTGAGCTGCGTGCGGAGGTCGTCGAGATTCTTGGCGTGCCAATCACGCTTACCAACTACCGCCAAGTGCTCGACTGGATCGACGATGCAATCGCCGGCGGCCACCGCGGTTACATCTGCGTGGCTCCAGTTCACTTAGTGATGCTGGTTCAAGATGATGCCGAGCTCGCCACCGCGGTTAACGGAGCCGATTTCGTGGTGCCGGACGGCCAGCCTCTCGTATGGTCGGCCAGTGCCCTAGGGGTCAAGGGGGCAAGCCGCGTCTACGGGCCCGATCTGATGATTGAAACCTGCCGGCGGGCATCCGAGACTGGCGCTCCGATCTACCTATTTGGTGGCCGCGACACCGCCGCGCTAGAACTACTGCAGACGACGCTTAGAGAACGCTTCCCCGGACTGAACATTGTTGGCGCCGAGGCCGTTCCGTTTCGCACCGCAACCGCCGAGGAGGAGGCTTCGTCAATCGAGAAGATCAACGCCAGCGGAGCCGAGATTGTTTGGGTCGGGACCGGCCAGCCGAGGCAAGAGCTCTGGATGGCCCGAATGCGCTCGCGCCTTGACGCCTCGATCTTGGTCGGCGTCGGAGCGGCGTTTGATTTTCACGCGGGGCTGATCCCTCAAGCGCCGACGATAATGCAGGAGGCCGGGCTGGAATGGCTGTTCCGCTTGACACAAGAACCGCGACGACTATGGCGGCGCTACTTGATCTATAACCCGCGCTTCATCTCAAAATTCATGCGCCAATTACGGGCGCGGAATTAACGACAGTTGTGCAGCGCCTCGACCGTCGCGGCGACACCCTTCTTGAGGTCTGTTGCTGCGCTGAAGCCGAGCTCGTCGCGGGCGAGCGATACATCGAGCGAGCTGCGTTGAAGCTCACCTTCGCGGGCGGCGGCGAACTCGGGGTTCAGCGGCGCCTCGCCGGGAGCGGCAGCCGCGTCGATCGCCTCGATCAGTTCGAGCACGCTTGAGTCGATGCCGGTGCCGATGTTGTACGGGCCTCCTGGTGCTGGCTGCGCGGCGGCGAGCAGGTTGGCGGCGACGATGTCGGTGGCGAAGGTGTAGTCGCGGCGAGCGCTGCCGTCGCCGTAGACGGTTGGCTGCTCGCCGCTGAGCAGCCTTCCGGCGAAGATCGCGATCACGCCGGCCTCGCCGCCTGGGTCTTGGCGCGGACCATAAACATTGCCGTAGCGCAACGTCACCGTCTCAAGCCCGCGCGCGCGGCCGGCCCAGGCGCAGTAGAGCTCGGCGCACTGCTTGCTCTGGCCGTAGGCCGAGACCGGCGCGGGCACGACCGTCTCCGGGGTTGGCATCACTTCGGTCTCGCCATAGATCGCGCCGCCGGTTGAGGTGTTGATTAGTCGCCGCGCGCCGCTTGCGTGGGCAGCTTCGAGCACGTTGATCGTGCCGACGACGTTGACCGAGGCGTCGAAGGCCGGGTCCGAGAGAGAGCGGCGCACGTCCATCTGCGCGGCGAAGTGAAAGACGACCTCGGGCCGCGCGGCTTCAAAGGCTGCGCTGACGGCTTCGGCATCGCGGATGTCGAGCTGGTGGAAGACGGCACCGGCCCCGAGCGCCGCTTCGAGGTTCTCAATCCTCCCGGTTGAGAGGTCATCGACGACGGCTACCTCGTCGCCGCGTGCGAGTAGCGCCTCAACGACGTTCGAACCGATGAAGCCTGCCCCTCCTGTTACCAGTGCCCGCATTG
>JBAXGJ010000053.1:0-7475 GCA_037139475.1 Actinomycetes bacterium | reverse complement strand
GCGCGGACAGCGTCGTGGCGATCCATCGTGTAGTGGCCACCGATCGGAATCAATGCCAGATCGAGCGAGTGGCGCTGGCCAGGCAGGGCAAGATCGCTGAAGAGTGCGGTATCGCCGAGGTCGTAGATCGTCTTGCCGCCGATGTTGATCACAATCCCGGCTGGCGTGTTCACAGTTCCGCGCGGCGTCGTCGAGGTGTGCCAGGCCGGCACCCACTGCGCCCAGCCCCAGTCGAAGTCAACCGTTCCACCGATGTTCGGATCGTGGACTAGGTGATCGGGGCCAAGTTCCTCGCTCAGCTCAGCGGCGATCTCAACGATCGCCGCGACCGGAGCGCCGGTGCGAGAAGCGATCGCAGCCGTGTCGCCGAGGTGATCGGCGTGGCCGTGGGTTATGAGAATCGCGTCGGCTTCGATCTCGGCGGGGTCGGCCGTTGCCTGCGGATTACCTGTCAGGAATGGGTCGACTAGGACTTTCGTCCCATCATGCTCGATCGAGAAGGCCGAGTGTCCGAGGTAGCGAACTTCAACACTGCTCATGATTGGCTCCCTTGCTCGTCGTTGGCTCCTGCAAGCTCGTCGGCCAGCGCCAAGCCCACAGCCACACCCACCAGCATCGCTAGCCGCGACTCCTCGGCCACCAGCTCGGCCAAGGCGATTCGGCGCTGCTCGTCGTCAGCGATCTCCGCGACGCGCGTTATCTCGCCCTGATGGGCCGAGTCGAAGAAGCCGCCGGCGTCAAGTGCGGCGCCAAGGATCTGCTGCAGCCCTGGCGCGGCGTGCGTCACTAGCTCCTGCGCGTCGGCAAACCGCTCGCCGTCGGCGATCGCAGCGACCGCGGCGTCTACTTGGTCAGCGCTGTAACGGTGCTCAGCCATCGCTTTAAAGCCTACCGGCGCGCCAGAATCGCGCCAGTCAGCAGGCCCAGCACCAGCCCCGCGGCGCCCGCAGTCGAACTCGCTTCGACCGCAGCTAACGGCATCAGCAGCAATACGCAGGCGCAGACCGCGGCGCCGATCAGGTCGGCCGAAGGCTGCTCGCCGCGACGCGTCTCAAGCACCGGGCTCACGGCCCAGGCGCCGATCAGCCCGAGCGCGGCGGCATTCCCACCAAGAGCTAGAGGGATGCTCTCCAGCCCGGCGGCTGCGGCCATCCCACCGACGGCGCAGATCAAAAAGCAGGCAGCGGTAACAAGCGAGCCGTGCTGGCGTTCGATTAAGCCGCCGAATAAGGCGATCGCGACAACGCTCGCGGCCGTGTACCAGAGGTTGTCAGCGAAGAACGAAGCTGTAACCAGTCGCCACCATTGGCCATCGAGCTGCCCGACGACGCCAACCTGCGTCGCCGCGATTACGCCGGGCACGATCAGAACGGCGCCGACGGCGCAGGCAGCGGCCAGGACGACCGAGACGATTGGCCGCGCCGGCAAGGAGCGTGTGCGTCGCCGCCGCCGCTCGCGCTTAGGCTTGTGCCCGCTGGCCGCTATCTGCCCGCGCGCGATCTTCGGTGCCCGCTTCTGCATACGCACGCCGCAATAAGGGCATTCAGTTACGTACTTCGAAACCTCGGCCCCGCACGAGCCGCAGACTACGAACAGATCAGGGGCTCCAGGCATCGACGATGCGATCTTAGCCCCTGTGCTGTAGGCAGCGAGCGGCGATCGCAGGTACGCTTTGCCGAGCTGCTTTCCCGCGACCCGATACGGAGATAACTGACGTGGCCACTGATTCGATGACCTCTTCCCAGCTAGAAGAACTGCTTGGAGACAACGCCAAGACGCTGCTCGACCACAAGTGCACGACGATCGACGCCTCAATGCTGCACCTTCCGGGCCCTGACTTCAACGAGCGGATCGTTGCCGACAGCGACCGCAGCGCTCAGGTGATGCGCAATCTTCAGCAGATGTGGGATCACGGTCGCCTTGGTGGCACCGGCTACCTCTCAATCCTGCCCGTCGACCAAGGGATCGAGCATTCAGCCGGCGCCAGCTTCGCGCCCAACCCTGAGTACTTCGATCCCGGCAAGATCGTCGAACTGGCAGTCGAGGGCGGTTGCAACGCTGTCGCTTCGACGGTCGGCGTGCTCGGGGCCGTCTCGCGCAAGTACGCGCACCGGATTCCATTCATCGTCAAGCTCAATCACAACGAGTTCTTGACTTATCCGAATACCTATGACCAGATCATGTTCTCGTCGGTCCAGCGGGCGTTTGACATTGGCGCCGCTGGTGTGGGCGCGACGATCTACTTCGGTTCAGAGGAGTCGCACCACCAGATCGTTGACGTAGCTGCAGCGTTCGAAGAGGCCCACCGCCTGGGAATGTTCACGGTGCTCTGGTGTTACCTGCGCAACAGCGCCTTCGTCGTTGACGGCACCGATTACCACGTCTCAGCAGACCTCACCGGTCAGGCCAACCACATCGGTACGACGATCGAAGCCGACATCATCAAGCAGAAGTTGCCGGAGAATAACGGCGGCTACCTCGCGCTAAATGCTGACGGCGTCTCATACGGCAAGACGAGCCCGCTCGTCTACGACAAACTGACGACCGACAACCCGATCGACCTAACCCGCTACCAAGTAGCTAACTGCTACATGGGCCGCTCAGGGCTGATCAACTCCGGCGGCGCTTCCGGCGGCGCCAGCGATAAGGCCGAAGCCGTCACGACAGCGGTAATCAACAAGCGCGCCGGCGGCACCGGCCTAATCACCGGCCGCAAGGCCTTCCAGCGTCCGATGAAGGAAGGGATTGAGATCCTCAATGCCGTTCAGGACGTCTACCTCTCAGACGACGTAACAATCGCTTGAGCTAAGCGCGAAAGCGCAGCGAAGCGTCACCGAACGCGCTGCAATCGCGCTCGGCGGCGGCGAACCCGGCCGTGGCGCGCTAGCGTCGCCCGATCGGCAAATTTACCTCCAACAGGGGCGGCTCAGCGCTCGGCCTAATCGCCGCGGCGGTTTTGCTCGCAGGCGCTGGCGGCTGCGGCGCCCAGGAGACCGGCCCTAATCAGCAGCTCGACGGAACTGCGGTGCGGGTAGTTGACGGCGACACGATCATCGTAAATCTCGACGGCCGTGAGGAGCGCGTCCGCTACATCGGGATCGATACCCCTGAGAGCGTTAAACCAAACGCGCCGATCGACTGCTTTGGCCCCGAGGCGAGCCATGCCAACGAGCAGTTGCTGCCGAGCGGCAGCAGCGTTCGGCTCGTTGTCGGCGCTGAGCCACGCGATCGCTACGGGCGGCTACTGGCCTACGTTTACCGCAAGGACGAAGGCGGCAAAGAGCTATTCGTAAACGCTGACTTAGTCAGGCGCGGATACGCCGACACACTCGTTTTCCCGCCAAACACTCGCCATGCGAGCGAATTCGCGCAATTGCGCAATCGCGCTCGCCGCGCAGGGCTCGGGCTCTGGCTGTACTGCCGCTAAGATCGCCCCCGATGGCTACTCACCTCCGTCAAAGTCTGCGCGACTTTGAGGCAAAGTTCCGTGCCGAGATTCGCGCCGACCGCGTCCGTCGTCACGAGATCCATGAGCGCGCTGAAACGCGCATCAGGGTCCGACGGCTCGACCGCCAGCACCGCCACGGCACGCTGCGCTTCGCGATGCTCGTGCTGCTGCTGATCGCCACCGCAGTCGTCGTCACGGTCGCGATGTTTGAAACGCTCTACATCGTTATGGGGTAGGGCGCGCCGGGTCTGCTTCGCGCTGCTCGCCGTGGACCTGCGCGTAAACCTCATCGCGATAGACGGGAACTTCGCGCGGCGCCTTGATGCCGAGCCGCACCTTGTCGCCGGCGACCGAAAGCACAGTGATCTCGATCTCTTCACCGATCATGATGCTTTGGTTGGTTCTCCTCGACAAAACAAGCATCGCCAGCTCTCCTTGCGTAGTCCATCACCGTTGCTTCGCGAACCTACCAGCGGCGACTGCCCCGCTGCAAGTGAGGATTTGTACCCGCTTGCGCAGCGCCGGGCGACGCGCAGCCTCACCGCTCCGATAGGGTCAGGCGCCTAATGGCTAGAAAATCTTTGAAACCACAACTCAACCAGATCCGCGTTTGGGTAGGCCAAGGCCGCACTGACGCTTGGATCGCTCACCAGCTCGAGGTGCCAGTCGCGCAGCTTGAGACCTTCAAGCAGGAATTCGAACTGACCAGCACCGAAGGAGGCGTCGCCGGCTTCGATGAGGTCGTCGACCTGCGCGCCGCCGACGACGCTCAGGTCGCGGCCGCGTTGGAGATCGAGGAGGCCGAGCAGGCCAAGGCCGCCGAAGAGGAAGCGCGCCTGCGCGCCGAACGGATTGCAGCCGGCGAGGAAGACCCGGACGAGGTCGACGAGGAAGCCGGCGACGACTCAAACGGCGACGGCTCGCCGCGCTCTCGCCGCGGACGTCGCGGTGGCCGCGGCCGGCGCGGCGGCGCGAAGACGCTAGAAGGCAGCTTCGACCACGGCGAAGAGGGCTACGGCCTCTGGCTCGACCCAGCTATCGCGGAGAACGCTGTTTACGCCGAGCACTGGGCCGGCAAGCGCTCGGTGACGGTGACCGTTGAAGCGGACCGGATCGTGATCCGCCGCTCCGACGACGACTGATACCGCTAGAGCGCTAAGGCTTCTTCTCAAGCCGCCGGCCACCGGCGAAATCGACGGCGCCGCGAACGTAACGAGCGTAGGCGGCGTCAGCGATCCGCGCGTCCCAGGCCTGCGGCAGCTCCGGCTCCAGCCTTAGCGCCAGCTCCATGCACCAGGAGCTGTCCTGCTCGTAGTGCTCGACAAGCTCGTCGACCGTGAATGCTCCGCCGAGCCGGCGACGGAGCTCGGCAACTAGAGCCTCTTCGACGCGCAGCAGCGCCGGCTGATTCTCTGGCGGCGCGGCCGCCAGCAGGCGCTCACCTTCACGCCACTGCTCTATCGCCGTTTCAAATGGCACGCGGCGCAGCGTAGCGCTGGCGCTTAAGGGCTGTCCGGCAGGCCCTTGACGACGTAAGCCTTCTCGCCCGGCTTAACCATCCCGAGCCGCCGCGCTTCGCGCTCCAGCGCGGCCGGATTCTTTAGCGCTTCAACCCGCTTTGAAAGCAAATTGTGTTCGCGCTGAAGCTTCGTCACATTGGCCCCGCGCGTTGCCGCCTCGCCCCTGGCCGACCAGATCGCCGCCAGCGGGCGAACGTAAAGCAGAACGACGAGCACGCAGACGCTGAGCACGACGAGGCGCCCGATCCGGTCCCAGCGAATCCCACCTGAGCCAGCGGGGCGGCCCTCAACGAGCCGCGGGCGAGGCAGCAACTGGCGGTGCTGTGGCCGTTGGCGAGCAGTTGCGCTGCGTGAAGTCATAAGCGCACGTTCGCGCCCCGCGGCGAAACTCCTTCCCGCAAGTTATGCCGAATTTCAGCTATTTGGCGACTAGCTGCGGAAGACCGAGCGGCCCGGATAGACAGCCTGGCTGCCTAGCGCCTCTTCGATTCGCAGCAGCTGGTTGTACTTCGCGACTCGATCTGAGCGCGATGGCGCACCAGTCTTAATCTGGCCGCAGCCGGTAGCCACTGCAAGGTCGGCGATCGTCGTGTCCTCGGTCTCGCCCGAGCGGTGTGACATCACGGCGCTGTAACCGGCTTCGCGCGCCATCGCGATCGCGTCGAGCGTCTCGGTCAGCGTTCCGATCTGGTTGACCTTGATCAGGATCGAATTTCCAACGCCAAGCTCGATCCCACGGCCGAGCCGCTCGGTGTTGGTGACGAAGAGGTCGTCGCCGACGAGCTGCACCGTCTCGCCGATCTTCTCGCTCAGCTGCTTCCAGCCCTCCCAGTCTTCTTCGTCCATCCCGTCTTCGATCGAGAGGATTGGGTAGCGCGACGCCATATCGGCCCAATAGTCGGCCATCTCAGCCGAGCTGAGCACGCGACCTTCGTGGGCAAGCGAGTAACTGCCGTCCTCAAAGATCTCGCTCGTTGCCGGATCGAGCGCGATGCCGACGTCGTCGCCGGGGCGGTACCCGGCCGCTTCAATCCCCTCGATCAGAACCTCGAGCGCCTCTTCGTTGGAGCCCAAATCCGGGGCGAAACCACCCTCGTCGCCGCCGGCCGTGTTCAGCCCTCGGGCCTTCAGTGTTCCCTTCAGCGCGTGGAAAACCTCGGCGCCGACGCGCAGCGCTTCGCCAAATGAGGGGGCGCCGCAGGGCACGATCATGAACTCTTGGAAGTCAACGCGATTGTCGGCGTGGGCGCCGCCGTTGAGGACGTTCATCATCGGCACAGGCAGGATGTTGGCCTCGGCGCCACCGAGGTAGCGCCAAAGCGGCTGCTGGGCGGCGGCGGCAGCGGCGTGGGCTGAGGCGAGTGAAACGCCAAGGATCGCGTTGGCGCCGAGCCGCGATTTGTTAGGCGTGCCATCGAGCGCGATCAGCGCCTCGTCAAGCGCGCGCTGATCTGCCGCGTCGAGCCCTGTTGCTGCCGCAGCTAGCTCGCCGTTGACGTTGGCGACGGCCTGCATTACGCCCTTGCCACCCCAAGCGGCGCCCCCATCGCGCAGCTCGGTTGCCTCAAACTCGCCGGTCGAAGCTCCGGAGGGAACAGCGGCGCGCCCTTTGGCGCCGCCCGCGAGCGTTACGTCAACCTCAACCGTTGGGTTGCCGCGACTGTCGAGGATCTGGCGGGCATGAACGCTGCTGATCTTGGTCATTGGTCCTCTGTCATTCGCGCCCGAGCGTAAAACTCAAGCTGTTGATCTATATCTAAGTCATTCCAGCTCAGTCCTGCGCTGCGGGCCAGCTGCTCGGCGGCCTCGATCCGCCCGCGGAAGCGAGCGCTCGACGATCTCAGCGAAAGCTCAGGATCAACCTTCAGCCTGCGCGCCACGTTGACGGCAGCGAACAGCAGATCGCCGACCTGCTCAAAGCTCTGCTCGTCGCCAGCGCCGAGCTCACCGAGCTGCCCAACCGCTTCGACCTGATCTCGCAGCGCTGAGATCGCTTCGTCGGTGTCGAGCGGGTCGAAGCCGCTCGATGCTGCGCGCCGTTGCACGCGGCGGGCGTCAAGCGGAGCTGGCAGGTTCTCCGGCAGCGAACCGAAGATTGAATCGCCGCGGCCCGGTTCACTGCGCTTAATTTGATCCCAGTTGCGCAGCACCTCGCCGCTGCCTTCGACCTCGACTTCGCCGAAGACGTGCGGATGGCGGCGGATCAGTTTTTCTCGGCAGTGGTCAGCTACCGCACCAAGGTTGCTGACTCCTCGCTCCTCAAGCAGCAGAGAAAGGAAGTAAACCTGAAAGAGCACGTCGCCGAGTTCGTCGACGAGCGCTGCGTCATCGCCGGAGTTGGCGGCGTCGGCTAGCTCGTAAGCCTCCTCGACGGTGTGCGGGACGATCGTCCGCTCGGTCTGTTCGCGATCCCACGGGCACTCGGCCCGCAGCCGACGCGTTAGCTGATCGAGACGGCCGAGCGAAGCTTCTATCTCGTCGCTGCTCACGGCGCTAACGCTAGCGCC
>JBAXGJ010000052.1:0-7494 GCA_037139475.1 Actinomycetes bacterium | reverse complement strand
GGAGGGAAGACGTCGATCGAGTACTGGACTGCGTCGCCGTCGTTGACGTGGATCGTCTCCGTGATTTCCAGCGCGCCGGTCGTGCGCGAGACGCCAAGCGGGCCGCCTATCTCATCGTCTGGTTCGAGCAGCCTTGGACGGATGCCGGTGCGGGCGAAGGCAACCGGCACGCCAGCCTCGATCACTACGTCCAGCATCATCTGCCCACGTTCGATCGCCGCCTTCAACTTCTCAAGTCCAGGCAGCGGAACGGAAGGATGGATCCAGTCGCGCATGTGAGCGGCAGGGGCCTTGTCAACAAGTAGCGTGCGCTCGACGCAGAGGGCGTCTGCGTTCTTGCGCAAGTTCAGTGCCTCGGCGACGTAACCGGGTGCGCGGCGCTGCGCGATCGTTACGTCACGGGCCTTGACGTTGTGGCCCTGACGGCGCGCAAGCGATGCGTACGACTCCAGTACCTCAAGGCCTTCGCTGAAAGCCGACGGAACGGCGACGCGGCCGACGTAAGTGCCTGAGCCTTGCCGGCGGACGATCTCACCGTTCGCTGAGAGCCTCTCGAGCGCGAGCCTCAAAGTCCCGCGCGAGATGCCGAGCATCGCCGCGATCTCCTGCTCGGGTGGTAGGCGATCTCCTGGCCGGTGGTTACCAGGCCCGAGCCATTCGCGCAGCGAGACTTCGGCGCTGTCAACGACCGAGACCCGTGGCTCCGACTTGGCTGGCTTGGCGGCCATTAGGCGTTCTCTACCTTGCCCTCGAGATGGCCGTCGGTTACGCGGTTGCAAGGCATCGCGAGCAGATTACCGGCAGCCGCCGCCGACGTGTTCTCAATTTCGATTAGAACAGCCCGACCGTGTTGCCGTCGGCGTCAATGTCGATGTCGAATGCTGCCGGCGTCTTGCCAAGCCCAGGCATCTGCATGATGTCGCCGCAGAGCGGCACGAGCCAGCCTGCACCGGTGTAGGCGCGCATGTCGCGCACCGGAAGCGTGAAGCCGGTAGGGGCGCCAAGCTGGGTTGGATCGTGTGTTAGCGAGAGCGGCGTCTTCGCCATGCACATCGGCAGCTTGTCGAGGCCGGCCGCGGTGAACTGCTCGATCTTGCGCTCTGCATCGAGGTAGTAGACGACGTCATCAGCGCCGTAGGCCTTTGTTGCGATCGCGTGGATCTTCTCCTTGATCGTCGCGTCCTCTGGGTAGAGGAACTGGAAGTCGGAAGGCTCGTCGGCGGCTGCGACAACCGCTTCGGCGAGCTTCGCCGCTCCGTCGCCACCCTTCTCGAATGCCTCATTGAGCTCGGCAGCGAATGCGCCGCCCTCCAGCGCTAGCGAGCGGACCATCTCAACCTCTTCGTCGGTGTCGCCCGGGCGCCGGTTAACAGCGACGACGCAGGGGAGGCCGAACTCCTTGACGAGACTGAGGTGGTGGTAAACGTTCGACATGCCGTCTTCGATCGCCTTGCGGTTGACCTCGGGCGAGTCGCTCTCTTCATCCATGCCGCCGTGATGCTTGATCGCGCGCACGGTGCAAACGAGCACGACTGCGTCGGGGCGAAGCTCGCCGGCGCGGCAGACGATGTCCATGAACTTTTCCATCCCCATGTCGGAGCCGAAGCCCGACTCGGTCAGAACGTAGTCGCCAAGCTTGAGCGCGATCCGGTCGGCGATCACCGAGTTGTTGCCGTGGGCGATGTTGGCGAACGGCCCGGCGTGCATCAGTGCAGCCTGGCCTTCGAGCGTCTGAATCAGGTTCGGCTTCAGTGCGTCCTTAAGCAGAACGGTCATCGCGCCGGCAGCTTGGAGGTCCTCGCCTGTGACGGGGGTGACGCCGTCGAACTGGTAGGCGGCGGTGATCTCGCCGAGTCGCTTACGCAGGTCCTGAAGGTCGCTGGCGACGGCGAGGATCGCCATAACTTCTGACGCGGCGGTGATGTCAAAGCCGGTTTCGCGCGGGTAGCCGTTGGCGCGACCACCGAGGCCAATCGCTACGTCGCGGAGCGCGCGATCGTTCATGTCGAGCGCGCGCTTCCAGGTGACGCGCAGCGCGTCGATGTTGTGCGGGTTGCCGTGGAGAATCGAGGCATCGAGCAGCGCTGCGAGCAGGTTGTTGGCGGCCCCGACGGCGTGAATGTCACCGGTGAAGTGGAGGTTCAAATCCTCCATCGGCACGATCTGCGCGTAGCCACCACCGGCGGCGCCGCCCTTAATCCCGAAGACAGGGCCAAGCGACGGCTCTCGCAGGCAGAGGACGGGCGTCTTGCCGATCTTGCCCATGCCCTGCGTCAGCGATACAGCGGTCGTCGTCTTGCCTTCGCCTGCCTTGGTTGGCGTCATGCCCGCAACACAGATCAGCTTGCCGTCAGGGCGATCCTTCAGGCGCTCCAGAACCGAGAGCTCAATCTTGCCCTTGAAGCGGCCGTAAGGCTCAAGCTCGTCGGGTTCAAGACCAAGCGTCGCACCGATCTCGTCGATCGGGATTAGCTCGGCCTCTTGGGCGATCTCAAGACTGCTCTTCATAACTGCTCCTGGGTTCTGGGTTGGTGAAAAGTTGCTGCTGCGGCGCCGTTAATGCGAGACGGCTGCTGCGCCAAGCTCGGAGACGAGCTCGTCGGTGTAGAAGCGCTCAACTTCGAAAGGCTTGATCAGATCCGGCGTCTTTCCGGTTGCGATCAGCTCGGCGAGCGTGACGCCGACGATCGGCGCGGCCTTAAACCCGTAGGTTCCCCAACCGGTCGATACGAGGAAGCCGTCGACTTCGGTCTTGCCGAGAATCGGCGAGTAGTCGGGGCTTAGGTCGCAGAGTCCGGCCCAGCTGCGTAGCATCCGCGCCCGCTCGAGCTGCGGGAATAGCTCAAGCGCATGGCGCGTTGATTCCTGCAGGAAGTTGAGAGTGCCGTTCATTCGGTAAGTAGTCCACGGCTCGATCTCAGAGCCGATCAGGAACTCACCGCGGTCGGTCTGCGAGATGTAGACGTGCATCTGCGAGGAGACGATCACCTTGTCGAGCAGCGGCTTGAGCGGCTCGGTGACGAAGGCTTGCAGAATGTGAGTCGTGATCGGCAGTTCAAAGCCGGCCATCTCGGAAAGGATCGAAGACCAACCAGCGGTTGCGGAGAGAACGGTGCCGCCGTTAACGCGTTGGTTGCCGTTGACGGTGACGCCGGTAACGCGATCGCCGTCCTTGTGGATTGCCGTGACCTCGCTGTTGGAGTGGATTTCAGCGCCACCGCGGTCGGCGCCGCGCGCGTAGCCCCAAACGACGGCGTCGTGGCGAATGATGCCGCCCGGCGGGTGGTAAAGCGCGCCCATGATCGGGTACTCGGCGTCATCGGTCACCTGCATCGCAGGAACCATCCGCTGCACTTCGTCGGCGTCGACGACTGAGGTGTTGATGCCGACGAGCCGGTTTACCTCGGCGCGCTCGTGCATTACGAACATCGCGCGGTCGGTGTGGCCGAGCGTTAGGTGGCCCTGCTGCGAGAACATCAGGTTGAACTGCAGATCCTTCGAGAGGTTCTCGTAAAGCTTGACCGAGGCGTCGTAGAAGCGCGCGCCTTCAGGCGTCTTGTAGTTGGAGCGCAGGATCGTCGTGTTGCGGCCGGAGGCGCCAGCACCGATGTAGTTCTTCTCAAGGATGCAGATGTCCTTGATGCCGTGATGCTTGGTCAGGTAATAGGCGGTTGCGAGCCCGTGTGAGCCGCCGCCGATGATCACGACCTCGTAGTTGTCCTTCAGCTTCGAAGGCGTGTGCCACATCTTGCTTTGACGGAAAATGTCACGCATTGGTCGTTGCCTCCACAGCGCCGCCCAGTGGGCCAAGCGCATCGATTCCGACCGGCCGCCCGCCGAGCTCTTCGGCGGCGTCGATCACTGACTCCCACATGTACTGGGCGCTCGCGGCGCCAAAGGTGTGAAGGAAGCTGTCTGGTCCCTGACGCAGAAGTAGCCCGGGAACGCGGCCGATTGAGCCAGGCAGGAATCCGCGGAGCGGAAACTCTCGCTCACGAAGGTCTAGCGCCGTGATGCGGGCGAACGTGTCGCGAGCCAACGGTCCGCTGACGCTGAACGTCGTCAGCGTGCTGGTGAGGTCTGTGACCGAGGTCAGTTCGTTGCGCGCGGCGGCTGCCGACTCGAGGCGCCCGCGGAGGGACGCAGTGTCGCCGGGCGAGGTGATCGCTAGGACGCGGTCCGGTTTGACCGTGCACCACCAGGCGCCGCCCGCGAAGACAGCTTCTCCAAGCCTGGCGGCGGTTCCTGCGACCTCGGTCGTGATCGCTTCGATCACGGCCGGGTTTGCGAGCAGTTCGATGATCCCGAGGCTTGATAGTTCAGCAACGCCCACGCTTTCGGCGCAGGCCTTCTTCTCGGCGATCGTGTCGCCGTAGTTGGCTGCGACGCGCCAACCGTCGCGCTCTTCGATCTGTGCCCCGGCTTCAACTAGCTCGGCTTCGATGTTGCTTTGGAGCAGGGGAGTGAATGCTCCCTGAACTTGAGCTTCGTCAGCGGATAGGAATTTCAGGCTCATGAACGCAGGCGCTCCTGGTCGGGATCGTAAAAGGCACCGTGGACAACGGTCGCGGTCTGACTTTTGTTGCCGTACTTGATATGCAGCGAGCCGCCGTCCTTGCCTTGGTCGGCTGGCACCCAAGCGAGGCCGATCGACTGGCCGAGCAGCTCCGAGTAGCGGGCCGATGTGACCCGTCCGGCCGGCTGGCCGTCAACGACGACAGCGGAACCCTCGAGCGGAACGTCATCGCCGTCAATCTTGAAGCCAACCAGAGTGTTGACCATGCCGCGCTCATTGGCGCGCTCCAAGGCCCACTTGCCCATGAAGTCCTCTTCCTTGTCGAGCTTGACGATCCAGCCCATCTGGCTCTCGTAAGCGTTCGACTCGGAGTCGGTGTCCTGACCAACGATGATGTGCGCCTTTTCGAGGCGAAGAATCCGCTGTGGCTCGAGGCCGAAGGGCTTAATTCCGTACTCAGCGCCGGCTTCGAGGATCTGATCCCAGAGGTATTGACCGCAGGCTGCCGGGTAGTGAATCTCGTAGCCAAGTTCGCCGACGAACCCAATCCTCATCGCGAGGCACTGAACACCCGCGATCTGAATCTGATGGCCGTCGAGGTAGCCAAAGCCTTCGTTACTGAGATCGGCATCGGTCAGCTTGCCGATTAGATCGCGAGCCTTCGGGCCGGCAACGTTGACCGCACAGAGGCCCTGAGTCACGTCGGTCACGTGGACTTCCATCTCCCAGGCTGCCAGCCACCATGTGAACCAGCGCTCTACGGCGTCAGCGCCGGATGAGGTCGTAGTCACGAGGAAGCTGTCGTCGGCGACGCGGCAGACGGTGCCGTCATCGGTGATCCGGCCAGCGTCGTTGCCGAGGATTCCGTAACGGATCCGCCCGACCTTCAGGTCGCTAAGGCGGTTGGTGTACATCCGGTCAAGGAACTTGCCGGCCTCTGGCCCGCTGACGATCATCTTGCCGAGCGTCGAGACGTCGATCATGCCGACGGCGTTGTGGACTGCTGCAGCTTCGGCTTTTACGTCGCCGTAGTCGTAAGCGCGGCGCCAATCGCCGGCCCACTTGACGTGCGAGTTCAGCTCACGCTGACGAGCATGAATCGCGGAGCGCTTGGCCGGCGTGAACGGGCGACCGGCCCAGGCGCCGAGCGGAACCGTTGACCACGGCGGACGCGCCGTTGTAATCCCTGTCTCGTCAATGCTGAGGCCGGTCTGCTCGGCGACCGAGCGAATGCTCGGCAGCTGCGAGATCCGGCCTTGCGACGGACCCATCGTGACGGTTGTGTAGCGCTTACTCAGCTCGATCGAGTCATAGCCCTCTTCAATCGCGTACTTCATGTCCTTCGTTGTTACGTCCTCATCGAGATCAAGGAAAGCTTTGCCGGTTGGCTTGGCTGTGCGCTGGTAGGCCGGTGAAGGAGCAGCAGGGGGGCGGGCAGGGAGCGCTTCGAGCGCTGCGGCCGCAGCGTTTGCGGCTGAGCCGTCACCGAACTCGCACTCCTGAGCGGCGCGCGCTCCCGCCAACGTTCCACTTAGTGCAGCTGCGTCAAGCTCTTCCTTGCCGGCGACGGCGCCCGCAGGGTGAATACCAGGCGGTGGATTCTCAGGCAGGAAGCAGTTGGCCTCAGAGTTGAACTTGGCCTTCGCCCCGGCCTGAAGCATCAGCGATGACGCGGGGACGGTCCCGCCGGAGACGGCGAGCAGGTCGCAGTCGAAGCGCTCCTCGGTCCCTGGCTTAGAAATTCCCTTCTCGTCGATCTGCGCGAGCGTGCAGCCTTTGAGGTGCTTATTGCCTGTGGCTTCAACGACTGTCATCCCGCGCAATAGCTGGATCCCGGCTGCTTCGACCGCGGCCGTGAGCTCGTTCGATCGGTTCGGCAGCAGGTCGGCAACTGCGACCACGTTTACGCCTACAGCGTGGAGCGCAAGGGCAGCTTCGAGGCCGCGCTCGCCGGTTGTCGCGATCACCGCGTTGTCACCCGGCTTCAATGCGTAAAGAGCGGCCAACTTGAGCGCCCCGGTTGTCAGCATCACGCCTGGAAGGTCGTTGTTGGGGAAGACCAGCGGCTGCTCGATTGAACCCGTTGCCGCGACGTGGCGCTGGGCGCGGATCTGGTGCAGCGTGCTGCCTTGCCAGACAGGAACCATCCCGTCGAAGTATCCGAGCGCTGGCGCGTTGCTTAGAATTTCGACGCCCGCCGCTTCAGCTTCGGCGGTTAGCTCGCGCGCACGATCATGCTTGCCCTGCCAGAGCAGCTGGCCGCCGGGCTCAACGTCCTCGTTGACTAGCACGACGTCGGCGCCTTCACGGGCCGCAGCAATAGCAGCGCTGAGGCCGGCGACTCCGCCGCCAATCACAAGCACATCGCAGTGGCGGCGACGGTAGTCGGTGCGCCACTCGCGGTGGGCTTGGCTCTTCTTCAGCACGCCGAGGCCGGCGGCATTGCGCAGAATCTTTTCGTAAAGAGGCCAAGCGCTGCGCGGCCAGATGAAGGTCTTGTAATAGAAGCCAGCAGGCATGAACGGGCCGCCGAAGATGTCGGAGGCGCGCATCACGTCGAAGTTCAGTGACGGCCAAGCGTTCTGGTGCTTGATCTCCATTCCGTCCTTAGCGCGCTCAGTCGTCGCGCGGACTCCTGGCCATTCGCCGTCTTGGACGAGCGTGTTCGCCGTCCAGCCGGAAGCACTGACGATGCCGCGCGGACGGTGGTACTTGAACGAGCGCGAGAAGATCCGCTGACCCCCAGCGTAGAGGGCCGAGGCGATCGTGTCGCCCTCGAAGCCGCTGACGGATTTGCCGTCGAATTTGAACTTGACCTTTTTCGAGCGGTCGATCCGCTCTGCGGGCTGTGGGTCGAGACGGCTCATTTAGCGCAGCTCCTCGCCGCCGGCCGCGCGGGCCTCGGCAACAGGTGAGACCGGCGCCTGAGTGGCGTCGGTGATTTCAGGGACGGCGGTCCAGAGGACCTCGTTCGTAGA
>JBAXGJ010000051.1:0-7506 GCA_037139475.1 Actinomycetes bacterium | reverse complement strand
GTCTTCATGGTCGCCAGCTTCGCTGAGACCAACCGCCCGCCGTTTGACCTGATGGAAGCCGACGCCGAGCTAACCGGCGGCTACAACACCGAGTTCGGCGGCAGCAAGTTCACGCTCTACTTCTTCGCCGAGTACCTCAACCTGATCGTCGTCTCTGGAATTGCGACGGCGCTCTTCCTCGGCGGCTGGCTGCTGCCGTTTGGAATCCACCCACCGAACTGGCTCGACCCGTTCATCGTGATCGGCAAGATGCTGGCGTTTGTCACCTTCTTCATCTGGATCCGCGCGACGCTGCCACGGCTTCGTTACGACCAGCTGATGTCGCTGGGCTGGAAGGTTCTGCTGCCGCTGGCCACACTCAATGCCCTGATAACCGCGATCATTGTGGTCGCTTAATAGGAGTCTGAAAATGGCCTGGGATCCAGAAAAAGATGTGATTGAGGTTGTCCGCGGGCCACAAAAGGCGGGCGGCGCCGGCGGCCTCTACCGCGCCTTTGGCGAGACGCTGCGCGGCCTCAAGACGACCTTCGGCCAGCTGCGGATGGGCGTTGACACGATTCAGTACCCGGAAGAGAAGATCCCAGTCTACCCGCGATTCCGCGGCCGTCATCAGCTCCACCGCTTCGAAGACAGCGGCCTTGAGAAGTGCGTCGGTTGCTCGCTCTGCGCCGCTGCCTGCCCGTCCGATTGCATCCGCGTTGTCGCCGCTGAGAACACACCCGAGCACCGAGTCTCGGCCGGCGAGCGCTACGCCGCCGTTTATGAGATCAACCTTTCGCGCTGCATCTTCTGCGGCTACTGCGAGATTGCCTGCCCGTTTGACGCGATTACGATGGGCCACGAGTACGAGCTCTCGGACGCCAACCGTTCGGATTTGATCTTCACGAAAGAGATGCTGCTGGCCGAGCCGCTCGAGCGCACACCGCTGAGGGCCGAAGGGGAGTAGCCGCAAGCGACGATGACATTCCTTTTCTTCTTCATCTTCGCTGGATTTGCGCTGGCCGGAGCGGCCGGCGTCGTCGTGCTGCGCAATCCGTTCTACTGCGTTCTCTCGCTGGTCGTTCACTTGATCTCACTGGCCGTGCTGTTCCTGCTGCTCGAAGCGCAGTTTGTCGCGGTAGCGCAGATCGTCGTCTACGCCGGCGCCGTGATGGTGCTCTACGTCTTCGTTGTCGCCTACGTCGGCGGCGGTGACAAGCCCGATCAGCTGTGGACTGCCAGCACACGGCAGAAGGCGCTGGCTGTCTGTTTCGCCGTCGCGATCTTCATTGAGCTTGCGATCGCGCTGCTCGGTACTGCGCTGAGCGCGCTCGGTACAGAAGGCGCAACGCTCTCCGCCACTTACGGCTCGCCGGCAGAGATCGGGCAGCTGCTGCTGACCGACTACCTGCTGGCCTTTGAACTGGCATCGATGTTGCTGCTGGTAGCAGCGATCGGCGCCGTTGCCCTAGCCGGCAGGCGTGGCGGCATCGCCGAGGACGAAGGCAACCTCTCGCCTCGTCACGGCGTCGTCCACACGCCAAGCCCGGCCGCGACCGGTTCGATGGCCGAAGGCGTATCCGGCTACGGAGTCACGACTCCGCTGCCCGATCCGCAGTTCGAAGGGCGCGAGCTGCAGCAGCCAGCGCGCGCGGCCGCCGAGGACGACCGATGACCGTCAACTGGTACCTAATCGTCTCGGCGATGATCTTTACGCTCGGCGCCGCCGGCGTGATGATTCGCCGCAACCCGCTCGTGGTTCTGCTCTGCCTTGAACTGATGCTCAACGCCGGCAACTTGGCGCTGATCGGCTTCTCGCGTATGTGGGGCGATGGCTCCGGTGAGATCTTCGCGATCGTCGTGATGGTGATCGCCGCCTGCGAGGTCGCTATCGGGCTTGGGATCATCGTCGCGCTCTACCGCCGCCGTCTGCCGGTTGATGTTGACGAGCTAAGCGAGCTGCACGGATGAGCATTGCCGTGAGCCCATGGTTGGTCCTTGCCTGCCCGCTGGTTGGGATGCTGACGATCGCGCTGCTCGGTAAGAAGCTCTCGCCGCGCGTCGCCGGAACGATCGGCACGCTGGCAATCGCGCTGGCATTCGTCTTTGCTGTGATCACGCTGATCAAGCTGCAGGCGCTTCCTTCTGATGCGCGCGTTGAAACAACTTCGCTCTGGGATCTCGTCAACGTTGACGGCGTAAAAGTTCAGCTCGGCCTTTACGTAGATCCGCTCTCGACCTTCATGATTCTCGTCGTGACCGGCGTTTCAACGCTGATTCACCTCTACTCGGCTGGCTACATGCAGACCGACGAGGGCTACGTCCGCTACTTCGCCTACCTCAACTTCTTCGTCTTCTCGATGTTGCTGCTGGTGCTCGCCGGCAACCTCGTGCTGCTGATCATCGGCTGGGCATTCGTCGGCGCGGCCTCCTACATGCTGGTCTCTTACTGGTACCGCCGCGACACGGCAACGGCGGCCGGCATCAAAGCTTTCGTAATCAACGTCGTCGGCGACATCGGCCTAGTACTCGGCACGCTCTTCCTTTTCAAGACGATGGGCGTGCTCGATTACGGACAGCTATTCGCCGGGGCCCACACGGCCTTTGAGAAGGATGCGCCGGAGCTCGTGATCGCGATGCTCTTGATTCTCGTCGGCGCCTTCGCCAAGTCGGCGCAGATTCCATTCCAAACTTGGCTACCGGACGCGATGGAAGGGCCAACGCCGGTCAGCTCACTGATCCACGCGGCCACGATGGTCACGGCGGGCGTCTATCTGATCGGGCGCCTCCACGTGCTCTTCGAGTGGGCTCCAACCGCAGCCGCTGTGGGCGCGATCGTCGGTGCTTTGACGCTGCTGATCGCCGGCAGCATCGGCCTTGTAATGACCGACCTCAAGCGCGTAATCGCCTACTCGACGATGTCGCAGATCGGTTACATGATCATGGGCGTCAGCGCCGCAGCTTACGTCGGTGGCTTCTTCCACATGATGAGCCACGCCTTCTTCAAGGCGCTGCTGTTCATGGCCGCCGGTTCAATCATCTCGGCGATGGGCGGCAACCAGTCGCTCAACAACATGAGCGGCTTCCGCAAAGCGATGCCATTCACCTTCGTCTGCTTCCTTGCCGGCGGCTTCGCGCTGTCGGCCTTCCCGCTCTTCTCAGGCTTCTTCTCGAAGGACACGCTGCTGTTTGAGGTTGGCGCGCGCGGCGGCTGGTACTGGGCGCTTTACGTTGCCGGTTACGTCGGCGCAGCTTTCACCGTCTTCTACACCTGGCGGATGATCTTCCGCGCATTCTGGGGCGAGCCCTGCAAGGAAGCTCAGGTCGTGATCGATACCGGCCACGCCTACCACCCGGCCGAGCACACCAACCCGCACACCGGCGACGAGGACGACCCCTCAACGCAGGAGGTCGAGGATTCCGAGGTTGGCTTCCCAGGCAAGGAGCACAAGTACGCCGAGACGACTTGGCAGATGCGCTACGCGATGATCCCGCTCGCGATCCTCGCCGTCGTTGCCGGAGTGATCCAGCTTCCGTTCGGGATTACGAACGTGATCAGCGACTTCCTCCAGCCAACCTTCGCCGACACGATCGTCACCTACATGCCCGATAACAGTGGCCTTGAGGCCTTTGGCCTGCTGATCTCGTCGGTGATCGCGATCGTCAGCCTCGCCTGCGCCTACTGGATCTGGGTTCGCAAGCCGGGCACCTCAGCGGCGATTCAGGCGCGTCTGCCGTGGCTGCACAAGCTCTTCATCAACAAGTGGTACTTCGACGACTTCTACTCGATCTTCGTCGTGCGGCCGGTTGTTTGGATCGGCGAATGGGCGCAAGATAGCTTCGAGCGGGTTGTGATCGACGGTGCGCTGATCGGCGGCAGCTCGGGCCTCGTTAAGGCCGGTTCGGCGGCCGTGCGGGCGCTCCAAACAGGGCTGATTCGTGCTTACGCGGCGCTGGTGATCGGCGGCCTCTCGATCGTCCTTCTCTACTTCTTGGTGCGTGGACTGTGACGATCCACCTCTCAATCATCCTTTGGCTGCCAGCTGTCGCTGGCCTCTTGGCACTGCTGCTTCCGGCGCGCCTGGCTCGCTGGATCTCGCTGCTTGGCGCGGTCTTGGTGCTGGCCTACACGATCACGCTGCTGGTCGACTACGACCGCGCCGCCGGTGGGCTGCAGTACGTGACCGACGACGTTTGGATCCGCTCGCTTGGGATTCATTACGCGCTCGCGGTCAGCGGCCTCAACCTCGTGCTGCTGGCAACGACGGCGGTTATCTTCACCGCCTCGGCGCTGTGGACGCTGGTTGACGAACCGGACAGCGGCAAGCCGGGGATCTACGCGCTGCTGATGGGGCTCGCGCAGACAGCGGTTATGGGCGCGTTCATGGCCCAGGATCTCGTGCTGTTCGTGATCTTCTTCGATCTGATGCTGGTGCCGTTCTACTTCCTGATTGTGATCTGGGGCGGGCCAGATCGCACCAGCGCCGTGCTTAAGCTCTTCATGTACACGCTCGTTGGTTCGCTCTTGATGTTGGTTGGCGCCGTCACGACAGGTGTGCTGGCAGCCAACGGTGGCGAGCCCAGCTTCCTGCTCGCGGATCTTGCGAAGACGCCGCTTGGAAGCACGGCGCAGGGCTGGATCTTCCTCGCGTTCGCGCTTGCCTTCCTGATCAAGATGCCGTCGTTCCCGTTCCACGGCTGGATGCCCGATGGTTATTCGAACATGCCGATCGGTGTGCTCGCGGTCTTCACAGCGATCCTCAGCAAGGTCGCCGCCTACGGCTTCCTGCAGATCGCGCTGCCGCTCTTCCCGGACGCGGCGGTCCGTTACCAAGAGCTGATCATGGTCGTCGCCGTTGCGTCGATCCTTTATGGATCTGCGATGGCCTTCACGGTTGACAGCGCGCGGCTCGTGCTCGGTTATTCGTCGATTGCGCAGCTCGGCTTCATCGTGCTTGGAATCTTCGCCTTCGACGGCCGCGGCGCCGACGGTGCGCTGCTTCAGGCAACGAACCACGCGATCGTTGCCGGCGCTTTGATCTTCGTTGTCGCAATGCTCGCGCGCCGCACCGGTGGCAGCGAGAAGCTCTCCGATATGGGTGGGATCGCGAAGGGCGCGCCGGCCTTCGCTGCCGTCTTCCTCGTCCTCAGTTTCGCGCTGCTGGCAATGCCGGGCACGGCCAACTTCGTCGGTGAGTTCATGATTCTGCTCGGCACCTTCACAAGCAAGATGACGTTCGCCTTCATCGCGGCGATCGGCGTGGCGCTGGCGGCCTTCTACGCACTGCGGCTCTACATCAGCGCAATGCACCACCGCGTCGGTGCGAAGGTCAACTCGTTTGAGCTGACGCTGCGCGAGGGCCTCGTTGTCGTGCCGCTGATGCTGGTTGTGATCGCGCTGGCTCTCTATCCGCAGTTCGCGCTCAAGCCCGCGCGGGATGGGACCAGCAAGGCGCTAGCCGCAACGCAGCAGGTTCAGTCGTCTGGCTCGGACACGAGCGCAAGCACGGGAGGGGCGACGCCATGACCTTCTCACTGGCCGCTGCCGTGCCGGCCGCTCCATACATCGATTGGGCTGGACTCTCGCCGCTGCTGGCCTTGCTCGGCGGCGCGATCATCGCGCTGATCGTGGGCCTTGCTGGCCCGCGGGGAATCCGCACGCAGGTTGTGCCGCTGATCGCGCTCGCGACCTTTGGCGTTGCGCTCGCCTGCGTGATCTCGCTCTGGGGCCAGAGCATCGTGCTGATCGAAGGCGCACTGCAGCTCGATCCGCTGACGTTGATCCTGATGCTCGTGATCTGCGGCGGCGGCGTTGTCGCGACGCTGCTGGCCTGGCGCGAGCAGGCGGCTGAAGATATTGCTCATGGTGAGTTCTTCTCACTGATGCTGCTCGGCTCGGCCGGCATGTTCGTGCTTGTTTCCTCGCGTGATCTCGTCACGACCTTCGTTGGCTTGGAGCTGCTCTCGCTGCCGCTCTACATCCTCTGCGCCTCGCGCGTGCGCGAAGAGCGCTCGCTTGAGGCCGGCCTGAAGTATCTGATCATCGGTTCGGTCGGTTCAGCGACGGTTCTCTACGGCTTCGCGCTGCTTTATGGAGCGACCGGCCAGACCGGCTACAACGAGATCGCCTCTGCAATCAGCAGCAACGGTTTGGCAACCGATCCGCTCTTCCTGACTGGCGTTGCGATGTGCACTGTCGGCTTTGCCTTTAAGGCTTCGCTCGCACCCTTCCATCAGTGGACGCCTGACGTCTATGAGGGCGCGCCGACGCCGGTCACGGCCTTCATGTCAGTTGCGACCAAGGCCGCTGCCTTCGGCGTGATTATCCGCCTCTTTGACGTCGCTCTGAGGCCAGCGATTGAGTCGTGGCGACCAATCTGGATTGCGATCGCGCTGATCACGATGGTTGTCGGCAACGTCGGCGCGCTGCGCCAGCCGTCGATGAAGCGGATGCTCGCCTACTCATCGATTGCGCAGGCCGGCTACATCCTCGTCGGCTTCGTGCTCGTGACCGACCTTGGCGTGCAGGCGATCTGCTCCTACCTCGTGCTTTACAGCCTCGGCAACCTTGCCGCCTTCACCGTCGTGATCGCGCGCGAGCGCGAGACGACCGAGGGCGACAACATTTCGGCGTTGCGCGGGCTCGGTACTGAGCGGCCAGCGATGGCGCTAGTGATGACGATCTCAATGTTGAGCCTTGCTGGCATTCCCGCAACGGCAGGCTTCATGGGCAAGCTGCGCCTTGTCGAAGCGGCCGCTGGCGCCGATTACGCTTGGCTTGCCGCCGTGCTGGTGGTCCTTTCGGTGATCTCGATGGCCTACTACCTGCCGGTTATCGCGACGATCTGGCGCGGTGAAACGCAGCCCGGCACCGACGCCGCCAGCGGTGTGCCGGTGCTGGCAGGCGGCGCTCCAGAGGCCGCTGCTGAGCCGCGCCGAGCAGGCTGGGAGCTGACGCTCGTCGGCGTAGTTCTGGCAGCGGCGGTTGTCGTCTTTGGGATCGTGCCGCAGCCGGTCTTCAATCTTGTCGCCAGCGCCGCCCGCGGGCTCGGCTTTAGCTAAGCGCCGCAGCCCTAGCGCGCCGCTGGGCGCGGTACGGTTCGCTCCCCGTGGACTACCCGATCGATAGCTTTACCCCGGCCGAAGCGGCCCGCCTAGAGCCACACTTCACGAACCTCGACGAGCCTGTCTTCGCGCTCGTCAACCTGCCCGAGACGGTCAAGGGCGCGCTCTTCGCCCGCTACTCGCGCTACGACGGCACACTGCGCCGCCTCTTCCTCGACGAGTTTGCAGACTCGCTGCCTGAGAGCGGAGGCGACTGGGAGCGCGACGAAGGTAAGCGTGCTTCAGAGCTATACGACACGATCTTCCTCGGCTATGGCGACGACTCGGTAGCCCAGCTCGGTGGCGCTCACGTGGCCTGCGAGTGGGTTTCGAACGTGATGACGAAGATCCTCCAGCGGCCGCGGCTGGCCTCCTACCTGGAGCAGTCGACGCGCTACATCCGCTACGACGGCGAGGTGCCGG
>JBAXGJ010000050.1:0-7630 GCA_037139475.1 Actinomycetes bacterium | reverse complement strand
GTGCTCAACCTCTTGCTCTCGCAGCAGAAGAGCTACGCCGAGATCGCGGCGGCGCTTGATCTGAGCGAAGCGGCCGTGAGCGAACGGGCCTACTCGGCCCTGAGCAGCCTCGCCGAGCCGGAGAAGGCGCCAGCAAATCGGCGCCGCGCGGAGATCTGCGACTACCTGCTCGGGCAGCAAGGAGACGATGCCGCCGATCGCACGCGGTCGTCACTGATGCGATCTGCCTCGGACCGCGCGTGGGCGCGAGCGGCGGCCGGCCCGTTGGCCGCGCTTTCCGATGCGCCACTTCCGCCGATTCCGGGCGCCCAACCAGAGATGGGCGCCGCGGCGCCCTCACCCCGGGCCCAAGCTTCCGGCGACGATGCTCGCCCCGGCGGCTCTCGTGGCGGCCTGTTAGTGATTGCTGGAGTGCTGCTGCTTGTGGCGCTCGGGATTGGCTTCGGGCTCGGCCGTGTGACCGGCAGTGACGGTTCAGGCTCCGCTAGTTCGTCCACGACTACTGGCACGAATGCCGCGGACGCGAAGGCGACGGCGATCGCACAGGCGGCGCTCAAGCCACCGGCCGGCGGCCCGGCACCCAAAGCAGTCGGCTTCGCCGGTATCTCAGCTCAGGCAAATGAGCGGATCTTGAGCGTCGTTGCTAAGTCGCTGCCGGCGGCGCCCAGCGGCTCGCAATATGGAGTCTGGCTGACGGCAACTGGCAAACCAGCGGTCTGGCTCGGCTACTTGCAAGACGTAGGCAATAACGCTGGGGTTGGCCTCCAAGGGACGCTCAACGGCGATCCGAAGGCCTACGGGGGTGTTCGGTTGACGCTCGAGAAGAGCTCCGCTACACCAACCAATCCGTCGACGACCTACCTTGTCGGCCCGCTTCAGTTCGCAGCTCAGTAGTCGTCGCTAAAGCAGCTTGCCGGGGTTCATTAGGCCGCTCGGATCGAGTGACTTCTTAACCGCCTTGAGCGCCGCGACACCGGCGCTGCCGTCCTCATCCTCGAGGTAATCGCGATGATCTATGCCGATTGCGTGATGGTGCGTGATTGTTCCGCCGTGCTTCACAATCGCTCGGCAGGCGTCGTGTTTGACGGCCTCCCACTGGGCATGAGGATCGCTCGAAACCTGT
Source organism: Actinomycetes bacterium (assembly GCA_037139475.1). Taxonomy (GTDB): domain Bacteria; phylum Actinomycetota; class Thermoleophilia; order Solirubrobacterales; family Solirubrobacteraceae; genus F1-60-MAGs163. Next base: position 6,507 of record JBAXGJ010000050.1, on the reverse strand, counting down.
GGCGCGACGAATGTGAAGTAGAGCGATGCGCCGCTTTGATAGAGGTGTGAAATGTGGCAGCCGACGATTGGTGCGTGCGAAGCGAGCACGTCGCCGACTCCGCGATACAGGACCATCAGGTTGGCCCAGGTCGTGGAGGTTTCGAGCGTTTCCACCATCACGCCGCGCTCTAGCAGGTGATCACGCAGGTACGGCGTGCTGAAACGGTTCTTGGCCCATGTGCGACCGGCGCCGGCGCCAAGGCTGACGGCGCCGTGTTGCTTAACCAATGACAGCGCACCGCGGCGCCGCTGATCGATAGACCCGCTGGCGCCTTCCCAGCCAAGAATTACTAATGAACCTGAACCAGCGCCGCGGCCGCGGAGGTAACCCTCAAGCAGCTTTCCCTTCGCCCCTTCGATGCCCGCAAAGGCGAGTCCCATCTCGGTCTCATGCTCGTCCGATGCGCGAGCCACGTCTGGAGCCTGATCAGCCTGTTCGAGCTCGCGCAGAGCATCCGCGGCCGCGCCGAAGGAGGGCATCATCAGAGCTTCGTAGCGCGTCACCTCAGGCGCTGGGCTGATTTCCAATGATGCTTCGGTTATCACGCCCAGTGCGCCCTCTGAGCCGGCGACGATGGCGCGTAGGTCGGGCCCTGCTGCGCTCGCAGGCCGCGCGGCAAGGTTGAGCTCACCGGCCGGGGCAACGAGCCGCGCGCCGAGCAGCTTCTCGTCGATCCGCCCATAGCCAGTCGACGCTTGCCCGGCAGAGCGCGTAGCGACCCAGCCACCGACAGTCGAATACTCAAAGCTCTGCGGGAAGTGGCCGAGCGTGTAGCCGCGCGCGCGCAGCAGGTGCTCAAGTTCGGGGCCGCGAAGACCGGCGGCAAAGGTTCCGATCCGCGACTGCTCGTCAAGCTCAATTAGCTGCCTCATTCGCCGCAAGTCGAGCGCGATCACGCTGTCGAATGCGCCGCGCAGCGGACTTACCCCACCAACGACACTTGTCCCCCCGCCGAACGGAACGACGGCAATGCCCTGCTTGGCGCAGATCTTCAAGACTGCCCGCACGTCTGCGTGGTCGGCTGGGAAGACGACCGCGTCCGGCGCAGCGATCCGCGAGCCCGAGCGCATTGCGAGCATGTCCGGGTAGCCCTTACCGGCGGAGTGCAGCAGCCTCGAGTGATGGTCGGTCCTGACGTTCGCGCTACCAACTCGCGAGCTGAGCTTCTCCCCTGCGCGCTCAGAAAGGACGCTCTTCCTAAGCCGGACATCATTCTCATCGGGTGGAGCGGTGCGGTTAGAGAGTGGCCCGCCAAAGCGTCGCTCCAGCCATTCGATGACGTGGTCCGAAAGCTCTCCGGCATCGGCGTCTACGCCCCATCCGGAAAACCGCATCTCAGCTGACGGTGCCATGAATCTCTCCTAGTTGTGCGAGCGCCTCGTCGAGTTGTCGCTTGGCTGCGCGCTTCATCATCGGTCCTCCGAAGCGGCCGAGACCACGCGGCTTGCGCTCGAGCGTGATTGACAGCTCCGTCGCGTCGGCGCCGAGCGGCTGCAGTTCGATCGTCGTCTGCGACTCGCGCAGGACGGCGGCGAAGGGCGTCTCCTCGAGTTCTTGGACGATCCGCCAGCGATGTGGCGCGCGATTCTCGGCGATCACGAAATCTGCTCGGATATCGCGCCCTTTCTCGGTCGTCAGCACCTCGGTGAAAGCATCGTCGCCTGCTAGCTCGACGCGAACGACCCTTGGCCACCAGCGGGCAAGCTGGCGTGGGTCGCTGACCTGAGCCCAGACTTTGTCCGGCGCGGCAGCAAGTTCTATTTGACCAGTCACAGAGGCCACAGGATGAAGTTAACTCCGTCTCGGCCTAAAGCGGCTCGGCCAGGCTCAAGAGAGCATCGCACGGAGGTCGCCGATCAGCAGCAGATGCTTCAGATGGGTCGTTACCGCCGCTAGATCCTCGAGCGCTTCGGTCGCCTCGTGCCGCCGCTCGGCGCTGCGTGACCTCAGCGATGGCGCTAGCAACTGCTGCAGCAGCGCCGACTCACGGTCGGCTGACGTCTTGAAGACGCGCAGGTTTCGTGCTCCGACGCCGTAGCGAGCCAGCTCTACCGCGGCGCGCACGACCTCAGTCTGGTTCTCGTCGTAGCCTTGCGGGCCGCCGTCGGCGGCGGCGCTGATAATGCCGTATGACTCGAGCTCACGGACCAGCTCCGGTTCGGCCCCGGTTGCTTCAAGGAGCTCGTCGAGAGTCCGCACCGGGCCCTCTGTGGTGGTCACTACCGGAGGCATGCGGCGCGGCTTAGCGCGGCCCTTCTGCCCGGCGATCAGCGGCTCGGCCTCAGGATCGGTGCGGCCGATAGCGAGCTCTTGGCGGATTACCCGCAGCGGCAGAAACTCGTCGCGCTGAAGCCTGAGGATCGTCCGTAGGCGCGTCACGTCCTCGGGCGAGTAGAGCCGGTATCCGCCCGGTGTGCGTCGTGGGTTCACAAGCCGCTGGTTTTCGAGGTAACGGATCTTCGAGATCGAGATCTCGGGGAACTCACGTGAAAGCGACTTGCAGACAGCGCCGATCGTCATTGGCTTCGTCCGCCGCGGCTCGGGGCGCGCCGGTGAGCTCGCGATTGTCCGTTGTGCGTCGCGGGCGGAGGGCATCGTTTAGCGCGAGAGGAAGGTCAGTTTGTATTTTCCGATTTGCAGCTCGTCGGCGTCTTCGAGCTGTTGCGTGTCGATCCGGCGACGGTTCACGTAGGTGCCGTTGAGCGAGCCAAGGTCATCGAGGAACCACTGGTCGTTGCGGCGAACAAGCAGTGCGTGATCGCGGGAGACGGTTACGTCGTCAAGAAAGATGTTGCTGTCAGGGCCACGGCCGATTGTCAGGCGTTCAGAGTCGAGCGCGAAACTCTCCCCTGCCCGGCCGCCACCGCCACGGACGACCAGCAGAGCACCCTCTTCCGCAAGCAGATCGTCTAGATCGACAGGGACCAGCTCGCCACTTTCCTGGTCGATCCGGTAGCTGGCCGTTGACTCGCGGTCCTCTTCGCCCGGCTCGCCCAAGAAGGCGCCGCACTTTTGGCAGTACTTGGCCCCTTCGGCGTTCGCGAAGGCGCATTCAGAGCAATGCAGCATCGGCGCGAGCATACCAGCGCTAGCCCTACGGTCAACCTTAGGTTGAGGCCGTGCGCTGCGCCAGCTGATCGCGGGCGGATCGGAAGTACTCGATCGTCGCAATGATCAAGAGAACAAGGCCAATTGCGAGAAATATCGTCGCCGCGAGGCGGGCGCCGCAGATTGCCAAGAAGAGCCCTCCCATTGCCGGCCAGACTCCCCACCTGCCCCACCAGTTGATCTCCAGCCTGACGCCCCGGCGAAGGCCGTAAGAGCCCCCAACCAACATCAGCAGTTCACGGGCGACCAACGCCGCTAAGAGCGGAATTGGCACCAGTTCAAAGCGCCAGCAGACGACAACGCCAGAGATCACAAGCAGACGATCGATCACGGGGTCGAGCATCGCTCCGAGGCGGCTGTACTGACCGGTGACGCGGGCAGCGATCCCGTCGGCGTAGTCGCCCCATGCGACGACGGCGTAGATCGCTGCCGCTGTCAGCGAAGCACCGCCGGCGTTCCAGGCAACAGCTACGAAGATCGGAATCAGGATTAGTCGGACGAGGCCGATCGCGTTAGGGATCGTCCATGGGCGCAGCGGAGCGTCCGGCAGGGTCTCTGGAGGCGGCGGGCCTGAGCGGTCAAGGCCGACGAAGCGGCGAAGCGTCAGCGGTGGCCGCTTCTGCCCCTGCTCGCTCACGGCAGCTGAGCGAGAGTCTCGAGAATCGCTGACGCGCAGCCGTCACCAAGCGCGATCGGGTCAAGCTCGGCCAGTCCGCGGCGACCTTGAACCTCAAGCGTGCCGCTCTCCAGCGAGCGCTTGCCGAGCGTGATCCGAAGCGGGCATCCAAGCAATTCGGCGTCTGTGAACTTCTCCCCCGGTCCCGCGTCGCGGTCATCGAAGAGTACGTCAGCGCCAAGCCCGCGGAGTTCGCTGTAGAGCGCTTCGGCGGCCTCGAGTTCAGGACTGCCGGCTTTGCCCAGAGCGACCAGCTCAATCTCCCACGGGGCGATCGCCTTTGGCCATGCGATGCCCTTCTCGTCGGCGTTCTGCTCGATCGCGGCAGCGGCGATTCGCGCAGGTCCGATCCCGTAGGAGCCCATCACGATCGGCTGTTCCGCGCCTTCCTCGTCGAGGAAGCTCGCACCGAGCGGCTGTGAGTAGCGCGTACCGAGCTTAAAAATGTTGCCAACCTCGATCGCTGCCTCGAGGCGAATCGGCTCGCCGTTAACGACGTCCCCCTCCTCCACCGATCGGATGTCGGCGGCCTCAAACTGGAAGTCGCGGCCCGGCTCGACTCCCTCGAGGTGAAGGTCGGCTTTGTTCGCGCCGGTCACCCAACCTCCGGCTAGAGCGGCGACCGCCTGATCGAGCAAGACACGCAGTTCAATTCCGACCGGGCCGATAAAGCCCGGCGGGCCGATCTGGTCTGCGATCTCCTCATCGGTTGCCGGGCGGAAGCCCTCCCCGAGCACTGAACGGAGTTTGAACTCGTTGACGCGGTGGTCGCCGCGCACCATCGCCAGTACGGTCGTGCCGCCGTCGGTGACAACTGGGAAGGCCTTCAGCAGTGCGCTCTGGTTGACACCAAGCGCTGCCGCAACCTGATCGATGGTCTTTGCTCCAGGAGTCGACACTTCGCTCGGTTCGCTAGCGGCCGGCTGCACTTCTGCGACGCTCGGCTCGGCGCTCGCAACTTCAACATTGGCGGCGTAGCCCGGCGCCAGCGCGACCTCGTTCTCCCCTGCGGGGCAAGGAGCCATGTATTCGTGTGCGCCGCTACCGCCCATCACGCCGACATCCGACTCAACCCGATACCACTCCAAGCCGCTGCGATCGAAGATCCGGTCATAGGCCTCAATGTGCTTCGCGTAACTTGCGTCGAGCCCAGCCTGATCGCGGTCGAACGAGTAGGAGTCCTTCATGATGAATTCGCGCGTCCGCAGCACGCCAGCGCGCGGCCGCGGCTCGTCGCGGCCCTTCAACTGGAGTTGGTAAAGAATCAGCGGCAGGTCTCGGTACGAGCGCACGAGCTGCGAGACGTGGAAGGTGACCGCCTCCTCGTGAGTCATCGCCAAAACCAGTTCAGCGCCTTTGCGGTCGCTGAGTGAGAAGATCTCGTCGATCTGATCGCGGCCGGTCTTCTTCCACAGATCGCGCGGCTGAATCAGCGGCATCAGCAGCTCTTGGCCGCCAATCGCGTTCATCTCCTCACGGATTATCGCTTCGACCTTCTGGTGGACGCGCAGCCCGGCTGGCAGCCATGTCCAGAGTCCGGCTCCCAGCTGGCGGATCAGCCCGGCGCGCACTCCAAGCACGTGGGAGAGCGCCTGCGCGTCGGCTGGCGCCTCACGTTCGGTCGGGAGTAGAAGCTGTGACATGCGCATAAGGCAGCCAAGCCTAACCCGTCGGCTGCGGTAAGTTAGGCTTGCCCCTAGATAAGACGACTGAGGAGATAGACAATGGCTTTCGAAGTCCCCGCGCTTCCATACGCATACGACGCACTCGAACCGCACATCGACGAGGCGACGATGCAGATCCACCACGACAAGCACCATCAGGCTTACGTCGACAAGCTCAACGCCGCAGTTGAGGGAACCGACGCCGCCAACATGTCGATCGAAGAGCTCGTCACGGGAATCTCTTCACTGCCAGCCGAGATTCAAGGCCCGGTACGCAATAACGGAGGCGGCCACCTCAACCACTCGCTCTTCTGGGAGTCGATGAGCCCTGAAGGTGGAGGCGCGCCGGAAGGCGACCTCGCGGCAGCGATCGACGACGCGTTCGGTTCGTTTGACGTATTCAGAGAAGCCTTTGAAGCCGCTGGCGTTGGCCAGTTCGGCTCGGGGTGGGCGTGGCTAGTGGCAGACGGCGGCAGCGTTGCCGTTGTCAGTACACCGAACCAAGACTCCCCGCTTACAGACGGCAAGACGCCGCTACTCGGAAACGACGTCTGGGAGCACGCTTACTACCTGAACTACCAGAACCGCCGTCCTGACTACCTGAAGGCTTGGTGGAATACGGTCGATTGGAACGTAGTCGCGGCGCGTTACGCAGCAGCCTGAACGCGAACCTACGCGCCAACGGCAGTAGGCCTGCTCTTATAGGTAGATGACTCGGGGCCTTTGGCTTTCAATCATCGCGACGGCTCTCGCGCTGACCGCGCCAGCGGCAGCCAGCGCCGGTGCTTCAATGAAGATTGGCGTCGCCGATGACGGATTGATGCAGCGGCTGCCTGGCCGCGCGCTTCCAACTGCGACGGAATGGCAAGCCAAAGGCGTCGATCAGAGCCGACTGACGCTCGTTTGGTCGCTGATCGCGCCAGCTGCCTCGAGTGCGAAGAGGCCGGCAGGCTTTGACGCTCGCGACCCTGACAGCAGTGGCTACAACTGGAGGTCGGTAGACGAGGCCGTCACCGC
>JBAXGJ010000049.1:0-7659 GCA_037139475.1 Actinomycetes bacterium | reverse complement strand
CGCTCCGCGAGGCGATGGGCGAGGTGAACGGCCAACGGCATCATCGATTCGGTTTCGTTGCTGGCGTAGCCAAACATCATCCCCTGATCGCCAGCGCCGGCCTTGTCGAGCGGATCTTCATCGCCTTCACGCGCTTCAAGCGCCTCGTCTACCCCCTGCGCGATGTCAGACGACTGGCCACCGAGGTGGTTTAGAACCTCAACGAGATCAGCGTCAAAGCCCTTATCGAAACCGACGTAACCGATCTCGCGAATCTTGTCGCGGACGATCGTGTCAACGTCGATCTTCGAAATGTCGAACGATGTCTCTCCGGCTACAACGACGAGGTTATTGTTGACGAGCGTTTCGCAGGCGACTTTGGCGAACGAATCCTGAGCCAGAATGGCGTCGAGAATCGCGTCGGAGATCTGGTCAGCGACCTTGTCAGGGTGGCCTTCGGTAACCGACTCGGAGGTGAAGAGGAAGCTGTTTTCTTGGCTCATAGGTACCGCAGCGTAGCGGCCGACGGGTGCGGCGCGGAACGCCGTCCTGCAGAGTCCGGCCGGGCTAACGCTCTGAGCGCCGCTGCTTGCGTTCGTGAATGTCGATGATCAGAGGGACGCCGTCGAGTCCGTAACGGGCGCGCATCCGGTTCTCGATGAAGTAGGTGTAGTCGCGGGTCACGCGGTTGCGCCTATTGACCTGCAGTGAGAAGCGCGGCGGCGAGTCCTCGATCTGCGCCAGATAGAGCAATTTCAGCCGCTTTCCTTGCCGCGCTGGCGGCTGGCGCTCGGCGACTACCTCGGCGAGGAAGCGGTTCAGCTGGGGAGTTGGAATCCGTTCGGCGCGGCGGTCGCCGAGCGCGACGGCCTCGTCGAGCACGCGGCCGACGTGGCGGCCGTCTTTGGCGCTGATCGTCATCAGTTTCGGGCGCAGGCGTAGCTTCTTCGCAACCTTGGCGCGCTCATGATCGAGCGCATCCTCGTCGAGCGGCGTTAGATCCCACTTGTTCAGCGCCATTAGCGTCGCGCAGCCCTCCTGCATCGCAAGCTCAGCGATCCGCATGTCCTGCGAGGTAACGCCGTCGGCCGCGTCGCAGATCACCAGCGCCACATCGGCTCGCTCGACGGCCCGCTGCGAGCGCAGCACGGTGTAGTACTCAAGGCTGTCCGACAACTTCGACTGACGCCTCATCCCGGCCGTATCGATCAGCGTGACCTTGCGCCCGCCGACCTCAATCGGCATGTCGATCGCGTCACGCGTAGTCCCTGCGACATCGCTGACAATCGTGCGCTCAGAACCGACGATCTTGTTCATCAGTGTCGACTTGCCAACGTTCGGGCGGCCAATGATCGCGAGGCGGATCGGCTGGTCGAGCTGCTCGCCTTCATCTTCATCGGCGTCGGGCAGCATCGAGACGATGCGGTCAAGCAGGTCGCCGCTCCCCAGCCCTTGCGCGGCGGAGACCGGCATCGGCTCCCCGAGGCCGAGCCGGTGGAATTCGCCGGCCAGCGGCATGTCGGCGAGGACGTCCGATTTGTTCGCCGCTACGAGCACCGGCAAGCCGCTACGGCGCAGCAGATCGGCCATCTCCTCATCACCGGGCCGCAGCCCGCCCTTGACGTCAACTACGAGCACAGCCAGCTGGGCCTCCGATAATGCTGCCGTCGCTTGGTCGCGGATCGAACCGGCAATTGGGTCGGGATCGAGCAGGTCCATGCCGCCGGTGTCTACGAGTGTGAACTTGCGTCCATTCCACTCGCAGTCAAGCTCCTTACGGTCGCGCGTTACGCCAGCGCGTTCTTCGACGACGGCCTCACGCGAGCCGCTCAACCTGTTCACAAGCGAGCTCTTGCCAACATTCGGGTATCCGACGATCGCTACGCGCGGGCGGCTCACTGCTCAGTCCCCCCGGTGCTGCGTTGACCGGCCAGCTCGACGATCGCGGCCGTCACCTCGTCGGAGCTCAATCCGGTCGTGTCGAGCAGCACTGCGTCGTCGGCGGCAACCAGCGGCGATAGTTCACGTTCGCCGTCGCGGCGATCGCGCTGCTCCTGCTCGGCAAGGACTTGGTCCAATGGGCGGCCGGTCTGTTCAGCGCGGCGGCGCGCGCGTTCGGCCGAGTCGGCCGTTAGGAAGATCTTCAGCTCGGCGTGCGGAGCGATCACGGTGCCGATGTCGCGCCCTTCCGCTACCCAGTCGCCGTCAGCGAGCATCGCCTGCTGCCGCTCGGCCATCGCAGCCCGTACCTCCGGCTGGGCCGCTACCTCGGAGGCCATTTCAGTTACCTCTGGCGATCGGATCTCATCGCTGACGTCTTCACCGTTGACCGTGATCAGCTCGCCGAGCACGATTTGCAAGCTCGCCAGATCAACTTCGTGATCGCGTAACCGAGCTAATGCAGCGCAGCGGTACATCGCCCCCGTGTCAAGGTAGGTAAAGCCCAGCGCCTGCGCGACTGCGCGCGCCGCGGTTGATTTTCCGGCCCCTGCGGGTCCGTCGATCGCCACAATCATCGCTAGTGAACGTAGCGGCCTGAAGATTCTCAGCGCAGCGCAGCGATGTCGTCGAGGAAGCCGGGGTAGGAGACCGCGGCGGCGTCAACGCCGAGCACCTCGACCCCTTCTTCCGACGCCAATCCAGCGACAACGCCGAGCATCGCGATCCGATGATCGCCGGCCGCATCAACCTGGCCACCCTGCAACGAGCCGTGTCCGTTGACGACGAATCCGTCCTCTGTCGCCTCGGCCTCGCCGCCGAGATCGTTCAGCGCCGTAACCACAGCGCTGATCCTGTCGGATTCCTTAAGCCTCAGTTCGGTGGCGCCTTCGACTCGCGTCTCACCCTCGGCGAAACAGGCCATCAGGCCGATCAGCGGGAGTTCGTCGACCGCCAGTGGCACTTCCTCTGCCGTGACCGTCGTTGGCTTGAGGGGCCCCGCAGTGACGTCAATGTCGCTAACCGGCTCGCTCTGCGCGATAGCGCCATCGTTCGGCCGCGGCTCGAGGTCGGTGATTATCACGGCGCCCATCCGCGTTGCAATCTCAATAAATCCGCTGCGAGTCCAATTGACCGAGCAGTTCTCGACCAGCAGCCTCGAACCTGGGACGAGTACCGCTGCGGCGATCGCGAAGGCCGCTGAAGACGGATCGCTCGGAATCTTGATCTGCTCGGGGAGCGTCAGCTCATCGGTCGGGCCGATTGTCAGCGCATCGCCTGCACGAGTGATCTTTACCCCCGCTCCCGCGAGCATTCGCTCTGTGTGATCGCGGCTTAGGTGGGGCTCGATGATCGTTGTTGGGCCCTCGGCAATCAGCGCTGCGAGTTCAAGGCAGGACTTCACCTGCGCGCTGGCGACCGGCATTACGTAGTCGATCCCGCTCAGGCGCGCCCCTCCAATTGTGAAAGGAGCAAAGCGCTTATCGGTCGCCTCGATCTGGGCGCCCATCAGCCGCAGCGGCTCGGCAACTCGGTCGATTGGACGGCGCCGTATTGACTCGTCGCCGTCGAGTTCAAAGCTCGCACCGTCCTGTCCGGCGAGCCAGCCGGGCAGCAGCCGAATCAACGTTCCTGCGTTGCCAACATTGATCGGCGCGCTTGACTCCTGAGCGTTGCGCAGCCCAACGCCGCGAACCATCAGCCCTTGATCGCGCCGCTCGACCAATGCGCCGAGCTGCTGTATTGCCTCTAGCGTTGCGAGCGTGTCCGCAGCCTCTAAGTAGTTGGTAATCAGAACCGGCTCATCGGCCATTGCGGCGAGGATTGCGGCGCGGTGAGAGATCGACTTGTCAGCGGGAGCGGTCAGCCTCCCCTTGATTCGCTCAGCCGGTTCGATCTTGACGTTCACAGCACCGGCAACCCGAGCTGGTCAAGGCATTGGCTGGCCTCGGCGGCGGATCCTTCGGCGACCCAGAGCGCAACAACACCCTCCTGCCCGTCGGGCGATGGGCTGAGCGCCATGTCAACAATGTTGATGTCGGCTTCACAGAGGCCAAGCGCGATCTGTGCCAGAACACCGGGCCGATTGGGGACCGGAACGCGAAGCTCGGCCAGTACGCCGCCTGAAAGGCCGGCTTCGGTGAGCGCTTCGCGGCGCTCCGCGGCCAGCATCTGCCACTCGGTCAGCCAGGCCGCATCGCCGCCGCTGATCGCGGCCCGTGCGGCGGTCAAGCGTTCGATTGTCCCGTCCAGCTCTTCGACCAGTGCGGCTTGGTTGGCGAGGTAGATCGCCGTCCACATCCCAGGGTTTGCGCCGGCAACGCGGGTCGCGTCTCGGAAGCTTGGCCCTGTCACGGGGATCCTGCGCTCCTCGAGCGCGGCGTCGGCCTGCAGCACCAGCACGTTGGCGAGCACGTGTGGCAGCTGTGACACGGCAGCCATCATTCGGTCGTGGTCGTCTACGCCGACGATTGTTGGCTTTGCACCGATTGCGCTGAGCAGGTTGTGGACCCGTTCCAGCATTACGCCGCTCGTGATCTCGGTCGGCGTCAGGTACCAAGTCGCCTCATCGAAGAGATCCTCGCGAGCGTTGACGACGCCCGAGTTGGCGCTACCGGCGAGCGGGTGACCGCCGACGAAACGCTGATCTCGCGCAGCGGCGTCTACCACCTGCCTCTTAATCGAGCCGACGTCGGTAATCGCGCAGTCGAGCGGCGCTGCGGCAAGCACCTGCTCGGTCACCTCGACCAAACGGTCGGCAGGAACCGCAACGACTACAACCTCGGCGTCGATCAACGACGTCTCGAGCCCTGGGCAGGCTTCGTCGATCAGTTCAAGTTCGAGTGCTTGGTCGGCCTCGGGCCCCACTCCTCGAACGTGGGCCCCGACGCGGCGCCGAGCGGCGAGGGCAAAAGACCCGCCGATCAGGCCGACACCGACGACCGTGAGCTTCAAGCCGAGCGCGCCTGCGTGTGAAGGAAGGACGCTTTGCCAGCCAGCTGGGCCGCCTGATCTACCGCCTGCGCATACTGCTCAAACTCTTCACTGCGCAGCGCCTGTGGGCCATCGCAGATCGCCTCTTCAGGCTCAGGATGGACTTCGACGATGATTCCGTCAGCGCCAACCGCTGCGGCCGCCAGCGAGAGCGGCTGCACGAGCACGCGGCGCCCAGCCGCGTGGCTTGGGTCGATCACGATCGGAAGATGTGTCATCTCTTTGAGCACCGGCACGGCCATCAGGTCGAGCGTGAAGCGGTATGCAGTTTCGAAAGTACGAATGCCGCGCTCGCAGAGAATCACCTGCTCGTTGCCTTCTTTGAGGATGTACTCGGCGGCCATCACGAACTCTTCAAGCGTCGCCGAGAGGCCGCGCTTCAGCAGCACAGGCCGGCCGGCGCGGCCGAGCTCGGTCAGCAGGCCGTAGTTCTGCATGTTGCGTGCGCCGACCTGAATCAGGTCGGCGACTTCGAGCACCGGCTCAATGTCGCGGGCGTCCATCAGCTCTGTGACGATCGGCAGGCCACTCTGCTCGCGCGCTTCGGCCAGCAGGTTTAGCCCCTCGACTCCAAGGCCTTGGAACGAGTAAGGCGAGGTGCGTGGCTTGTAGGCGCCGCCGCGGAGCATTGACGCTCCGCAGGACTTGACCAGCGCAGCGGTGTCCAGCAGCTGGTCGCGTGACTCAACCGTGCATGGCCCAGCGATCAGCGCGAAATTGTCGCCGCCGATCTTGGCGCCGCCGATCTCGAAGACCGAAGGATTTCCATGGCGCGCTTCCAGCGCAGCGAGTTTGTATGGCTTCAGAATCGGGACGATCTTGCTGACGCCAGCAAGCGCTCCGAGCTCGAGCTCACTGACGCGCAGCTCGGTGTCGGCGTCGCCGATCGCGCCGATTAGGGTCAGCTCTGCGCCGCGGCTTGGGTGCGCGGTGCCTCCAACCGACTCAATCCGGTCGATTACGGCTTGAACTTGATCTTCTGTGGCCTCAGGGCTCATCACGACTAGCATCGCGACAACTTTAGCGGCCGCGCTTGGCTAGAGAGCGCTGTGGACGCTCGCTTGCGCTACTGCGCGCCGGAGATGTCGCTGCGCAAGCTCTGCGCGTCGCGCAGGTATACGTGCTGAGCTTGATGCCCTTCCGGGGCGCGGTAGTGAACCAGTGCGCGAATCACGCGCTCCATCGAGCCGGGAACGTCGATCTCGCGGACGCAGAGCAGCGGCACCTGGTCGAGCCCCATCTCACGCGCCGCGACAGCCGGAAACTCGGCGTTGAGGTCGTCGGTCATCGAGAGGATGCAGCTAACGATGTCGGTTTGTGCGAGGCCGTTGCGTTCGATCAGCGCTTCAAGCAGCTCGCGGGTAGCGCTGAGAATCGCTTCGCGCTCGTTGCTCTCGACAGTTATTGCTCCGCGTAGGCCGTAAACGTTCATTGCCGCCCAATCATGCCACTCAGCTCTGATCTGTGGGCTCAAGCAACGATTCGATCTCTGCGAGGTTGAGCCGCCGCGAGCTGCCCTCGGGCAGCGGGCCTAGCTCAAGCGAGCCGAACGCAATCCGCTTGAGCTCGCGGACTGGGTGGCCGACCGCTTCGCACATCCGCCGCACCTGCCGCTTGCGTCCTTCATGAATTGTCAGCTCGATGTGGCCGGCCGCGATCTGCCTGACCTTCGCCGGCGCAGTCTTGCCGTCCTCCAGCACAATTCCATCGCGCAGCGCCTGCAGAGCGCGCTCGCTCAAGGCGCCGCCGCTTACTCGAGCGATGTACCTCTTCGGCACCTCAAAGCTCGGGTGCGTCATCCGGTGGGCGAGATCGCCGTCGTCGGTCAACAGAATCAGCCCGGTTGAATCAACGTCGAGTCGGCCGACCGGGTAGAGGCGACGCGAACTGGCGGCGCCGCTGCGCACCATCTCGACGACGGTTGGCCTGCCGTGCGTGTCGGCGGCGGTCGAGACGACACCAGGCGGCTTGTTCAGTGCGTAGACGACCCGCACCTCCGGCCCGCTACCAACGCGCTCCCCGTCGAAGAGGATCTTGTTGCGCGAATCGACGTCTAATGCGGGGTCGAAGACGATCTCGCCGTCGACGCTAATGCGCCCGCTTGCGACCAGCGCTTCGCTTCCGCGGCGCGAGGCAATCCCTGCGTGGGCTAAATACTTGCCGAGTCTCATCGTCTTGGCTGCCACGATAGGGGGCGATGGATCTTGAACTGCTACGCACAACGCTCGACGCGGCCGGTGAGCCCGGCTACCGCTACGACCAGGCTTGGGCCTGGCAGGCACGCGGCGCCGCCGACTGGGAAGCGATGAGCGACCTGCCTGCGCCGCTGCGCGCGAAGCTCAGCGCCGAGGTTCCGTTCTCGACGCTCACGGTCGAGAATGAGGCCGTCTCGCGAGACGGAACGATGAAGGTGCTGTTCAGCACAGCCGACGGCCGCCCGGTTGAAGCAGTGCTGATGACTTACCGCGACGGACGCCGCTCGCTCTGCCTCTCTTCACAATCCGGATGCCCGTTGAGCTGCAGCTTCTGCGCGACCGGCATGATGAAGTTCGGCCGCAACCTGACGAGCGCTGAGATCATCGACCAAGCGCTCCACTTCCGTCGCATTGGTGATGTGAACCACTGCGTCTTCATGGGCATGGGCGAGCCGATGATGAACCTCGACAACGTGCTGGCGGCCTGCGATCTGCTTCCCGACCTCGGCATCACTAGCCGCCGCACGGCAATCTCAACGGTCGGCTGGGCGCC
>JBAXGJ010000048.1:0-7665 GCA_037139475.1 Actinomycetes bacterium | reverse complement strand
CTGCGGGACAGGGATTCGAACCCCAATTTCCTGGACCAGAACCAGGCGTGCTGCCATTACACCATCCCGCAATGCGTCGCCAAGTATAGGCGTTAAGTGCTCTATTTGGCTGCTTCGAAGAGCGCCGTGACCTGCGGCTCGAGGCCCGGATCGAGGCAGACGAGCACTTCGTCGCCAGCGTTTATGACGGTGTCGCCCTTCGGCACAAAGCCACCCTCGTCACGCAGCACCGAAATAACGATGCTCCCCTCCGGCAGCTCTAGCTGCTGCACTTCAAGACCTGCAGCGCGGCAACCCTCACAGACAACAATCTCGATCACTTCGAGCTGCTCGTCCGGCAGATCGAGCAGGTGCACGAGGCCATAATCAGGAACCTCGTGTTCGATCAAGCGCAGGATCAGATCGGTCGCCGAGAACGCCGGGCGGATGTCAAGAAGTTCGAAGTACTGCCTGTTGCGCGGATTGTTGACGCGCGAGATGAAGCGCTCGACCTGGTACTTGTCGCGAGCGATCTGGCAGATCAGGATGTTGTCCTCATCGTCTCCGGTGACTGCCACGACGAGGTCGGCGCGCTGGATGCCGGCCCGCTCAAGCACCCAAAGCTCCGTGCCATCGCCGTACTGGACAACGAAGCCAAGCTCGGCGTCCATCCGCAGGTAGCGATCGCGGCGCGACTCGATCAGCGTCACCTCGGTGCCCTTAGCGAGCAGCTCGCGAGTCAGGTTCAGGCCGACCTTTCCACCGCCGATAACGACTGCGTACATCAGGAACCAGCCTTGGGCGTGTCGAGCGCCTTCTCGAACATCTCGACGGCATAGCTGGTTGGGCAGATCGTCTCCAGCCCCTGCGCTGAATACCACTCTGCGCGGGCTGGATCCATCACACGAACCAGCACTCGCGGCACCTTGAACATCTTCTGCGCAATCTGGGCGATCGTCAAGTTCGTGTTGTCGCCGTTGGTAGAGGCGATAAAGACGTCCGCGCTCTCAATCCCGGCCTCGACAAGGGCGTCGCGTTCGATCGCTTGACCGATCGTAAAGCGCCCCCCTGCCCCCTCCCATGTTGACTCCTGACCTGCGTCGAGCCGCTCGTGCGAAAGCGGGTCGCCGTCGAGTACGGAAACTTCGTGACCGGCGGCGAGAAGGTTGCGGGCTACGGTCGATCCGACCCGGCCTGAACCAACAATGAGAACGAATGACATCGCTGCGAATCCTAGCGTTCTGACTCTTCAGCGTCGGCCTCGTCGCCGTCGGCGCCAGAGACCGCCCGGTCGCCCGAAGCGGGTGCGGTCACGATCACCGGGCAATCCGCATTAGTTAGCACGTAACGGGCCGTCTCTCCAATCACAAGGTCGCTCGAATAGCCGCCGCCAAGCAGCGCGCCGCCGCTAATCCCGGTCGGTTCCTCGGCGCCGAGAACGATCGCCTGAACGCCACGGCGCTGAGCCTCGGCGATGATCGTCTGGCCGGCACGCCGGCCGCGTGCGCGCGCCGTATCGACCTGAACGTTGTCGTACTCCTCACCAACCGCTTTGGCGCGAGCGAGAGCGGCTCGCGCGCGGCGCGACTCCTCCTCGGGAAGACGAGCGTCAATCGGCAGCGACATTGGAACCTCCGTCACCCAGATCGCCTCGATCCGCGATTCGCCGTCAAAGCCGTCCTCTTCGCTTGCTTCAGATGCCAGCCGCCCCGCGGTCTGCATGATGTCGTCATCGAGGGCGCCGCCGGTGATCGGCACGAGGATTGAGTCGTACTCGATCTCAGTCGCTTCACCCCGAAGTGCCTCGCGCGGAACCGTGACTCGCTTGGTCAGCGTCTTGCCGGTCGACAGGCGGTAGACGAAGTAGAGCAGCAGGCCGGCCGCCATCCAGCCGAAGCCAACCCAGCGCGCCGAAGGGTGGGTCCAGACCACGCTGATCCAAATCAACGCGCTCAAAACCATGCCGAGAACGGCCGGCAGCGGAATGCTCTTGCCGCCGAGCGTGATGTTGAAAGGGATCGAGTAAGGGCGCGGACGGTCGGGCTCTGTGATCCGTAGCCGAATGATCGAGGCGTGAGCGATAGTCAGGCCGAGCAACGCACCGAAAGCGTAAACATTCAGCAGCAAGAGCAGATCGCCCGGCACGGCAAGGGCGATCGCGACGAGTGTCGCGATCACGATCAGCACCCATGGCGTGAAGCGGGTTGGGTGGAGACGCCCGAGAGCGCTCGGAATCTGGCGATGGGTAGAAAGCGAATAGGCGAGCCGTGAGAGCCCGAGCATCGTCGAGTTGGCGGCCGCGATCAGCGTCACAACGGCAATCGCGGCGATCACGAAGCGGCTGCCCTGGGCGAGCCATTCTTGGTCGAAGCCTGCAGCCAAGCCGAGCATCGGCGCGTCCTTGTAGGTTGACGAGAGCGCGGTGTGCCCAGCGACAACTGGCTGCGCGCTGATCGCGACGACAGCGATACCCGTGTAGACGATGATCACCGTTAGCGAGGAGCTAGTTACGAGCCGCTTCAAGCCTGCCCGTCCGACGCCAACCTCGCCCGACAGGCCTGATGCTGATTCGAGCCCGGTCGAAACGACGGTCGCGATGCCGAGCGCGACGATCAGGTTTTGGAAGGTTGGGCTACTGCCAAGGTCGATCGACGAGGTGATCGTCCCCGGCTCGAACAGAAAGATCAGGCCAAGCCCGATCAATGCCAGCTGCAAGATGATGTCGGCAACCACGAGGATCGCGATCCGACGTGAGCGAGTACTTGAGAAGCCGCGGATGTTGCGGACCGCAACGTAGATCAGGATCCCGACGATCAAAACGGCTTCGATTGCGCCCTCGCCAAGCTGCGCCCAGAAGGCCTGCAGATAGCTGGTCGCCGAAAGGGCTGCGGCGGCGAGCAGGATCACGTAATCGAGCAGAATTGCCCAGCCCGCGACAAAGCTCCAAAACTCGTTGAAAGCAAAGCGAGCGAAGACCGTCGACCCGCCTCGCTCTTGGTGGAGTGACGAGCCTTCAACGTAGGTCATCGCGGCGAGCACGAACATCAGTCCGCCAGCGAAGAAAACGACAGGAGTGAGACCCAGCGCGTAACCGGCGACGACGCCAAGACAGATGTAGATCGCGCTCGCAATGACCGTGTAGATGACGCTGAAGAGCATCGGCGAACCGAGCTCGCGGCCAAAGGTCTGCTTCTGGGGCTGCTTATCTGGAGCCATTACTTAGGACCCCTGTTTGCGACCCAGAGCCGCCCGCAGCCCGCGGCGATAAAGAGCACTCCCATGATCACGCCGATCGCGAAGAGACCACCGCCGAGACTGAGCGTGCGGATCACGAGCCCCGCGCCGATGATGATCATCAGCGCCGAGAGGATCGTCGTAGTTGAGCCGTGGAGGTTGCGGCCTGACGGCGCGGTCACAGTCGAACCTCGGCGGCGTCAATTTTCTCGCGCAGCGTTCGCTGGCGACTCGCCGGGTCGCTCTGGATAATCACGCGGCACGGCCGCTCACGCAGAACCGTTTCGATTGCCTTATCGAAGAGGTTGGCGCCCTGCCGCCGTGGCAGAGCGAGCACGATCGCCCGCGCTCGAAGATCGATCGCCTCTTGGACAATCATCCCACCTGCTTGCCCTGCACGGACCTTGATCCAGCGGCCGGTGACCAACTTGCCGCCCTGCAGACGGGCCTGCTCAATCATCGCCTGCGCGATCTCCTCTTGGTCAGGCATCTCAGCGTCTATCGGCGCCGATGATGGAACCGGAATCGGCACGAGGATGTGAATCCCGCGGCGGCGGCGCGCCGCGAGGCGGACCGCCGTGGCGAGGGCGGCCGGCGAATAGCTCGGCGGCTCTAACGCGACCAGGACAGATTCGTAGGCCGCCTCCCCAACCGTGACCTGCGCTGGGATCTCGACCGAAACTGTTTCCGTCAGGCTCAGCCCCTGGCTGCGCCTGTAGAGCGGATAAACGACGCAGCCGATCGCCAGCCAGCCGAGCCCGGCGATCGCGACGTCGACGTGAAGCGCAGTGACGACAATGAACGCGAGGCCCGTACCGATCGCGCCGAGCACGGCGAAGACCGGAATGTTGACGCCGCCAACCATTACGTTCATCGGCCCCAGGTACGGGCGTGGGAAGTCGGGGAAACGGAAACGCAGCTTGATCACGGCAAGGTGCGCGATCGTGAAGCTGAGCATCGCGCCGAAGGCGTAAAGGTTGCCGAGAAAGTCTGCTTGCCCTGTAGTAATTGCCAGGCAGGCAACACCGCTGAAGATGATGATTCCAATCCACGGAGTGCCAAACCGCGGATGGAGCTCACGCAGCTTGTTAGGAAGTTGTCGGTGGATGCCCATCGAATAGACGAGCCTTGAGACACCGATGATTCCTGCATTAGTAGCGATGAAGAGGATCGTTGCCGCGAGCAGACCGACATATATCTCGGCGGCTCCCTGGAAGATTCCGAGGTGAATCTGCTTGACGACGCCAAGGACAGGGTCACCGGCATAGCCGCCGTTTTCACTCGAAACGCCGAGCAGCGTCTGGTAGCTGCCATCGGGCTGCTTGACGACCGGGAGCGCTGAGAGCGCGACGGCTGGCAGCGCTGCGTAGATCGCGAAGACGGCGATCACTACGCGGTTGATTGCTTTCGGAATCGTCACCGCCTCGTCTTTCGCTTCCTCCGCCATATTCGAAATCGTCTCGATCCCGGTGTAGGCGATCATCGCGACGGGAATTGCGATCAGGAAGTCTTTCCAGGTCGGCGCCACCCCCCACTCGATGTTGTTGATCAAGACATCGGGTGAGAAGACGAGAATGCCGCCGATCAGCACCAATAGGAGCTGCGTTGCAAAGTCGACTACGGCGAGCGTCACATTGACGCCGGTCGACTCTTTCGCCCCAAAGACGTTGATCGCAGCCAGCACGACGACAACGCCGATGCCGAAAATGATGTCGGCCGGTGATGTCCGCAGCGGCTCCCAGAACAAGCCGCCGATGTAATGCGGCACGAAGAAGGCGGAGATCGCGATCGTGATCGTGTAGTTGAGCATCTGGCCCCATGCAGCGAAGAAGGACCAGAACTCGTTGAACGCGCGCCGAGCGAAACTCGACGACCCGCCGGCCTCCGGGTACATCGCCGTCGCTTCGGCGTAACTGCTGGCGGTGAGGAAGAAGATGAAGCCGGCGATGACGAAGACGATCGGCGTCAGGCCGAGAGCGAACGAGGCGACTAGGCCAAGTGCGTAATAGATCGACGAACCGACGTTGCCGTAGGCGGTTGAGAAGAGCGCGTTGACCCCCAGCACACGCTGGAGACCATGAAGGCGGCGCCGCGCCATCTACGTCAAATGCTCATTCATCGTTGTGCGAATTAGTCTATTGCCGCCAGCGGAGCGAGAAAGCGCTGACACCAATCTCTCAGCGGCTCAGATTGACTCGGCGACGGCCGAAAGCGCCTCAGCGAGCGCTGCAGACGCCTGCTGCAGATCTTGCTCGGTTGTCACCAACGAAGGCGAGATCGCCACCCCATCTCCAAGTGGGCGGACGAGCACGCCGCGTTGCCTGGCGGCGGCGAAGGTTCGCATTGGTAGATCAGGATGGTCTGCAAGCAGCTCTGGCTTGAACGAGATCGCTCCGAGAGCGCCAATCCCAGCTCGCGCCTGATCGACAACCTGCCCTGATTCCAGCGGGCTGAGCGCCGCGGCAATCTCATCTTCAAGCTCGCGCCCACGCTGAAACAGCCCCTCGTTCTCAAGGATGTCGAGGTTGGCGAGCGCGGCAGCGCAGCAGGTCGGATGCCCCGAATAGGTCTGGCCGTGACGGAACCAAAGCCCGTCGCCCTCCCAGAACGGCTCAGCGATACGGCCGCTGATAACAACGCCGCCAAGCGGCAGGTAGCCGCTCGTAATGCCTTTAGCGAAGGTCATCATGTCGGGGCGCAGATCGAAGCGGTCGACTCCCCACATAGTTCCGAGCCTGCCGAATGCGGCGATCACACAGTCGGCGATAAAGAGCGCGCCGTGCTTGGTGCAGAGCGCAGCTAGGCCTTGCAGGTAACCGGGCGGAACGCGGTGGACGCCGCCCGCGCCAATCACCGGCTCGGCAAAGACGGCCGCGACCTTCTCTGGGCCGACGCGTTCAAACTCCGCCTCCAACGCCTCAAGTGAGTCCCACGGAACGCTCGAGACCGACGGGTCTACCGGCCCCATCCCAACCTGATTGGCGGCGATACCGCCAATGCTGGTGCCGAGCCCGTGTGTGCCGTGGTAACCCTGTGTTCGCCCGATGATGTGGACGCGGTCGGGCTCTCCGGTCGCGGCGAAGTAGCGGCGAGCGAGCTTCGCTGCTGTTTCGATCGCGTCGCCGCCGCCGAGGCCAAAGAAGATCTTTGCGTCGTCAATGATCGGCTCGGCACTGACCGCAAGCCGGTCAGCGAGCTCTAGAACCGGCTTGTTCGCGAAGCCACCGAAGGTCTGGTACGTCGCGAGCGTATCCATCTGCGCGCGGGCCGCATCGGCAATCTCGTGGCGCCCGTGACCGACGTTGACGCACCAAAGACTCGCCGTGCCATCGAAGTACTTATTGCCGTCCACATCCCAGACGTACGAACCTTCGCCGCGTTCGATAACGAACTCATGGCCCTGAACTTGGGCCATGTCCGCAAACGGGTGCCAGAAGCGGGTTTCGCTAGTCAAGGCCTTGCTCCGGCCAGGCGCTAGGTGATGATTGGAATGATCAGAATCGCAACGATGTTGGCGACCTTGATCATTGGGTTGATCGCCGGTCCGGCGGTGTCCTTGAACGGATCGCCGACCGTGTCACCTGTGACCGAAGCGGCGTGCGCTTCTGAGCCCTTACCACCGAAGGCGCCGTCTTCGATCAGCTTCTTCGCGTTATCCCACGCTCCACCACCGGCCGTCATCATCACGGCGAAGAAGAAGCCAACGACGATTACGCCAATTAGCAGGCCACCAAGAGCAGCGACTGAGATCAGGCCAACGACTGTTGTCAAGACGATTGGAATCAGCGAAGGAATGATCATCTCGCGCTGAGCTGATGCCGTCACGATGCTGACGCAGGTGCCGTAATCAGGCTGCTCTGTGCCATCCATGATTCCAGGCTTCTCGCGGAACTGTCGGCGAACTTCTTCGACAACCATCCCTCCGGCGCGGCCTACGGCCTCCATTGAAAGCGCTGCGAATAGCGTGACCATCATGCCGCCGATCAGCAGACCCATCAGGATCGCGGGATCATCGATCGGGAAGACCGTGACAACGCCTTCTGCTGCGAGCTCCGCCTTGAAGCCTGCGAACAGCACAATTGCCGCGAGCACCGCCGAACCGATCGCGTAACCCTTCGTGACGGCCTTAGTCGTGTTGCCGACCGCGTCGAGCGGATCGGTCACGTTGCGGACCTCTTCCGGCATGTTCGCCATCTCGGCGATTCCACCAGCGTTATCGGTGATTGGGCCGAAGGCGTCGAGCGCAACGATCAGGCCAGTGAGCGAGAGCTGGCCCATCACGGCGACGCCGATTCCATAGATGCCCTGGATCCCGCCGCCAGCGAGCTTCCATGAGCAAAGCACGCCGAGGACTAGCACCAGCGCCGGTAGCGCCGTTGCCTGAAGGCCCTGAGCAAGGCCGGAGATGATGTTCGTTGCGTGGCCTGTCTGCGACGCTTCGGCCGTCTTGCG